>CAYHSN010000138.1:0-8239 GCA_964359235.1 uncultured Vicinamibacterales bacterium
GCTCCGCTCAGGGCAGGCCCTTCGGCTCCGCTCAGGGCAGGCAAGCTCGGCCCCTCCTGACGACTGACGACTGACGACTGACGACTGACGACCGTCGACTGACATGCACGTGTACATCGAAGACATCGCGCGTTCCGAGGGCCAGCCGGTCACGCTGAAGGGCTGGCTCCACAACCGGCGGTCGAGCGGCAAGATCCACTTCCTGACCGTCCGCGACGGCACGGGCTTCATCCAGGTCGTGATGACGAAGCAGGCCGTCGGCGACGAGGCGTTCGCGCGCGCGGACCATCTGGGGCAGGAATCGTCACTTCGCGTCCACGGCACCGTGCGCCGCGACGCGCGCGCGCCGGGCGGCTTCGAGATCGACGCCACGGGCTACGAGGTGGTCGGCGAGTCGCACGACTACCCCGTCACGCCGAAGGAACACGGCGTCGACTACCTGCTCGACCGGCGGCACCTGTGGATCCGCTCGCCGCGCCAGCAGGCGATCCTGCGCGTGCGTCACGAGGTCATCGACGCGGTCCGTGCCTTCTTCAACGATCGCGGCTTCATCCTGGCCGACACGCCGATCTTCACGCCGGCGGCCTGCGAGGGCACGACCACGCTCTTCCCCGTCCAGTACTTCGAGGAGCAGATCGCGTACCTCACGCAGAGCGGCCAGCTCTACAACGAGGCCAACGCCATGGCGCTCGGCCGCGTGTATTGTTTCGGCCCGACGTTCCGCGCGGAAAAGTCGAAGACGCGGCGCCACCTGACCGAGTTCTGGATGGTCGAACCGGAGATGGCCTACGCCACGCTCGAGGACGTCATCGAGCTCGGCGAGGCGCTCATCGTCTTCATCGTCCGGCGCGTCCTCGAGAAGCGGCGGCGGGAACTGGCCACGCTGGAGCGCGATGTGAGCACACTCGAGACGGTGAAGGCGCCGTTCCCGCGCATCAGCTACGACGAAGCGGTGGAGACCCTGAAGCGGCACGGCCAGCCGTTCGAGTGGGGCGGCGATTTCGGCGGCCCCGACGAGACCATCCTCTCGTCGGCGTACGACCGGCCGGTCGCCGTGCATCGCTTCCCGTCGGCGATCAAGGCGTTCTACATGAAGCCGGACCCCGAGCGGCCGGAGCTGGCGCTCGGCGTGGACTTCCTCGCCCCCGAGGGCTACGGGGAGATCATCGGCGGCGGCCAGCGTCTGGACGACTACGATCTGCTGCTGCGGCGCCTCCACGAGCACAAGCTGCCCCAGGCAGCCTTCGAGTGGTACCTCGATCTGCGGCGCTACGGCACCGTGCCGCACGGCGGCTTCGGCATGGGCATCGAGCGTGTCGTGGCGTGGCTCTGCGGCATCGAGCACATTCGCGAGGCGATTCCGTATCCAAGGATGTTGTATCGGCTGTATCCCTGAAGGATGCATTGCAGATTCTGGGGATTGTAGATTTGGGGATTGATTGAAGATTGAGAATGTCGGGATTGAAGAATAGATTGAAGATTGGCGGGCACGAGCGCCCCTCAGTCCCGCAATCGATTCTTCAATCGACCAATCTGCCATCCTCAATCAATCCTTCAATCTGCAATCTCAAAATCTGCAATGCAGAGATACATGAAGATTGGATTGTTGTCCCTCGGGTGTCCCAAGAACCTCGTCGACGGCGAGGTCATGCTCGGCCTGGCCGAGCGGGCCGGCCACGAGATCACGGCCGACGCGGAGGAGGCCGACGTGCTGGTCGTCAACACGTGCGCGTTCATCGACTCGGCGAAGCAGGAGTCGATCGACGCGATCCTGGAGATGGCCGGGCACAAGCGCGACGGCCGGTGCCGGCGACTCGTCGTGACCGGGTGCCTCGCCGAGCGGTACCGCGACGAACTGCGCGCCGAGATTCCGGAGATTGACGTGGTGCTCGGCACCGGCGAGGTGCCGGAGATCGTCGCTGCGCTCGGCGACGGCGCCCGGTGGGGCCGCACCCAGTCGGGCCGCCTGAAGGCGGCCCCCACGGAAACGGGCCGGCTGAAGGCGGCCCCCACAGACACGCCGATCGCGCCAGTCCGCTTTTTCAGGAACGCGCCGAGCCCCGAACCCCGAATCCCGAGCCCCGACTCCCGGGCCTCCGGCCTCGGGTCTCCGGCCTCCGGTGCGCCCACGTATCTGTACGACGCGGACACGCCCCGTCACCTCACGACCCCGAGACACTTCGCGTACGTGAAAGCCGCCGAGGGCTGCGACTACGCCTGCAGCTTCTGCATCATCCCGGCGCTGCGCGGACGCTACCGCAGCCGGCCGGCCGATTCGATCGTGCGCGAGGCGGAGTCGCTGGCGGCGCGCGGCGTGCGCGAGCTGTTGCTCGTCTCGCAGGACACCACCTTCTACGGCGTGGATCGCGGCGCGCGCGGCGCGCTCGCGAGACTCCTGCGCGCGCTCGACCGCGTCGACGGGCTCACCTGGATCCGGCTGCTGTACCTCTATCCCACGACGATCACCGACGACGTACTCGAGGCGATGGTGGCGTGCGACAAGGTGTGCCGGTACATCGATCTGCCGCTGCAGCACGCCTCCGCTGACGTCCTCACGCGCATGCGGCGGCCCGGCACGCGGCGGACCTACGACCGGCTGCTCGCGCGCATCCGCGATCGCGTGCCTGGCGTGACCCTGCGCACGACGTTCATCGTCGGTTTCCCGGGTGAGACGCCGGCCGACGTCGCGGAGCTCGAATCGTTCGTGCGCGACACCGAATTCGATCACGTCGGCGTGTTCACCTACTCGCACGAGGAAGGCACACGGGCGTACGGGCTGAAAGACGACGTGCCGGCGCGCGTCAAGCGCCGGCGCCGCAACCGGATCATGGCCTTACAGAAGCGCATCGTGACCCGGCGACAGCGCGCGCGGGTTGGCACCGAGGTGGAGGTCCTGATCGACGGGCCGTCGGCGGACTCCCCGCTCGTCCTTCAAGGGCGGCTTGAAGGCCAGGCGCCGGAGATCGATCCGGTGGTCTATCTCACCGATTGTGACCCGACGGCTTACGCGCCCGGCCGGCTCGTCCGGGCCACGATCGCGGGCGCCCGTGACTACGACCTGACAGCTCGTCCGTTGAGGTCACTCCTCTGACGTGCTATAGTTGAATGCGCTGTTTGGGTGACCACGTAAGGTGGGCGCAAGCCCACCTTTTCTTTTTGGAGCCCCAGGGACAGTTCGTCGTGGTTTCGCCGCGCGCCGAAGCGCTTGAACACGTCAGGGCGATAGCCGACCGCGTCACGCGGAGCTACGGGCTCGATGTGTTCGACGTGCAGCTTCGGCGCGAGTCGGTCGGCTGGGTGGTGCGCCTGATCATCGATCGGTCCGGCCCCGCCGACGGCAGTCCGCAGCCGATCGGCGCGGGCGAAGTCGGCATCGAAGACTGCAAGCGCGTCAGCCAGGACGTCAGCGCCATTCTCGACGTCGAGGAGGACGCGCTCAGCGAAGCGGTGCACGGGCATCCATACACGTTCGAGGTCTCGTCGCCCGGGCTGGATCGGCCGTTGCGGCACGAGGCCGATTACCGGCGGTTCACGGGGCGGCTGGCGAAGATCGTGGTCGCGGAGGCCGTGAACGGGCAGATGCACTTCGAGGGTCGCCTCGAAGGCGTCGAGGACGGGTACGTGCGGCTCGTGCAAGGCCGGCGCACGCACAGTATTCCGCTCGCGCGCATCGCGCGCGGCCGGCTCGAGGTCGAGTTTCGGCGCGCGCGCCGGACACCGGATTTCACGTAAGGGAGGGAGCGTTCGCCGCCCGCGGCGGGCGCGAACGCGAGGGCAATGAGCAACCCGCTGCTGCAGACCATCGAAGCGCTGGCCAAGGAAAAAGGCATCGAGCCGGAGGTGATCATCTCCGCCATCGAGGACGCGGTCCTGACGGCCTCGCGCAAGTACTACAAGTCGATTGAGAACCTGAAGACGAAGTTCAATCAGGAGACCGGGCAGGTCGAGCTCTACGCGGTCAAGACGATTGTCGAGACCGTGACGAACCCGGCCACCGAGATCTCGCTGCAGGAAGCGCAGCACCTGTACGGCGAAGAGGCCGAGGTCGACATGGAGATCGAGTTCCCCAAGCCGACCGACGTCCTGGGCCGCATCGCCGCGCAGACGGCCAAGCAGGTCATCTTCCAGAAGGTGCGCGAGGCCGAGCGCGAGAACGTCTACGGCGAGTACAGCCAGCGCATCGGCGAGGTCGTCAACGGCATGGTCAAGCGCTTCGAGAACGGCGACATCGTCCTCGAGTTCGGGCGCATCGAGGCCGTGCTGCCGCGCAAGGAGCAGTCGCGCGCCGAGAACTACACGGTCGGCGATCGCGTGCGCGCCATCATCCGCGCGGTCAACAAGAACGCCAAGGGCCCGCAGATCGTACTGTCGCGCACCGATCCGGCGCTGCTCATCAAGCTGTTCGAACAGGAAGTGCCGGAGGTCTACGATGGCACCGTGATGATTCGCGGCGCCGTCCGCGAGGGGGGCGATCGCGCGAAGGTCGCCGTGTACTCGCGCGAGCGCGATGTCGACCCGGTCGGCGCGTGCGTCGGCATGAAGGGCACGCGCGTGCAGGCCATCATTCGCGAGCTGCGCGGCGAGAAGATCGATATCGTCGAGTGGTCCGAGGACGCGGTCCAGTTCGTCACCAACGCGATCAGCCCCGCGAAGGTGCAGCGCGTCTCGATCGTCGACGACGCCGAGAAGGTGATGGAGGTCGTCGTCGAGGACAGGCAGCTCTCGCTCGCCATCGGCAAGAAGGGCCAGAACGTGCGCCTCGCGGCCAAGCTCACCGGCTGGAAGATCGACATCAAGAGCGAGGAAGAGAAGCGGCGCGAGGTCGAAGCCCAGTTCGCCGGTTTCGAGGAAATCGCCGGCCAGGCGGCACTCGCGATTCCTGGCGTTGAGCCGGAGACGATCGACCGCGTGCAGCAGGCCGGGTTCGACACGATCGAGCGCGTCGCGGGCGCGACCGCCGAGGAGTTCGCCGAGGTGGGTCTCGATGCGGAGACGGCCGAGCGTGCGATCGCGGCCGCCCGCGCCGCGGCGAGCGCCGCACCCGCCGAGGACCCGCACGCCGAGGGCGGCACGCAAGCCGCCGTCGCGGCGGCCGAGACCAAGGAATCGACCGAGGCGTAGCCGAAAGAGGAAACGTTTGTCCACCGTCCGGATCTACAAGGTCGCCGAACTGCTCGGCATGACGAGCCAGGAAGTCGTCGATCTGCTCAAGCGCGAACACGACATCGTGGTCAAGAGCGCATCGAGCACGATCGAGGAGGTCGTCGCCCGCAAGTTCGTGGAACGGCTCGCCCGGCAGCGTGACATTTCGCTGCCGCCGAGCGCTCGCCTCTTCGCCGACGCGCCGGCGCCCGCGAAGGGCAAGAAGGCCGCCAAACCGCTCGAGCCGCCCAAGCCCGCCGCGCCGGCGCTGCCGCCGCCGCGCCTGATCAAATCGGCCAAGGCGCTGAAGCCGCACCCCCCGGAGCCGGTCGAAGAGGCGCCCGCGATCGAGCCCGAGGCCCCGATCGAGATCGAAGTGCCGGCGGCCACACCGGCGGACACCGCTCCAGGCATCGAGCCGACTCCGGAACCGGCGCCCGAAGCCCGGCCCGCCGCGCCGGCCGGTCGCGTCGTGCCGCCGACGCTTCGCCTGCGCGTTGAAGATCCGAGGGCGCGCCTGTCTCCAGGGGCCCCGGGGGCGACGCCGCCTCCGCCCACGAGGCTCGTCAGGCCCGCGGCGCCGCCGGCGCGGCCCGCGCCGCCCATCGTGCACCCGCCAGCCGAGAAACCCGCGGCCGCGCGCCCCGCGACGCCCGGCGCGCCACGTCCGAGCGCGCCGCCGCGTCCGCCAGCCGCGCCGATTGGCGGTCCGAGACCACTGCCGTCGCAGCCGGTTCGGCCGGTCACCCCGCGTCCCGGCGGACCGGGCGCGCCGTCGGCGCCATCGCGTCCGTCGTTCCCGTACGGCCGCCCCGCACCGCGCCGGCCCGCCGCGCCGGCCGCCCGGCGCGACCGCGTGTTTGTCCGGCCCGTGGCGCCCGCGGCGCCCGCGGCGCCGCCGCCCATTACGCGCACCATCACACTCGCCGAGGGCATGACGGTCAAGGACCTCGCCGACAAGCTGGACGTGCGGGCGAAGGACGTGCTGAAGAAGCTCATCGAGAAGCGCATGATGATGACCATCAACAGCACGCTCGACGCCGAGACCGCGATGACGATCGCGCGCGAGTTCGGCGCCGACGTGCAGTTGCGTTCGTTCGAGGAGGAAATCATCGAGATCGAGCAGGGCGAGGCACGGCCCGAAGACGTCGTGCCGCGCGCGCTGCTCGACGCGATCCGGGAGACACGGGTTGCCGAGCGCGAGGCCGGCGGGATTACGCAGCACATCGGCGCATACGCCGTCGACGTCAACCTGCGGAAGGTCGTGTTCCTCGACACCCCCGGCCACGAAGCCTTCACGATGATGCGCGCCCGCGGCGCGCGCGTCACCGACGTGGTCATCCTGGTCGTGGCGGCCGACGATGGCGTGATGCCGCAGACCAGGGAAGCGATCGACCACGCCAAGGCGGCCAACGTGCCGATCATCGTGGCGATCAACAAGATCGACAAGCCGGAGTCGAACCCGGAACGCGTCAAGCGCTAGCTGACCGACCTCGGCCTCATGCCGGAGGCCTGGGGCGGGCAGACGGTCATGGTCGAGGTCTCGGCCAAGAAGCGGCAGAACCTCGACCTGCTGCTCGAGATGATCCTGCTCGTCACCGAGCTGGGCGAGCTCAAGGCCAACCCGAAGCGCCACGCGGCCGGCACGGTCCTCGAAGCGAAGCTGGATCGCAGCAAGGGCCCCATGGCCACCGTGCTCGTGCAGGACGGGACGCTCGCGGTGGGCGACACCGTGATCGCGGGCGTCGTCGTGGGCAAGGTCCGCGCGCTCATCGACGACCGCGGCCGCCACATCAAGAAGGCCGGGCCGTCGACGCCGGTGGCGATCCTGGGTTTGAGCGCCGTGCCGCAGCCCGGCGACACCTTCCAGGTGCTCACCGACGCCGCCAAGGCGCGGCACATCACGACGTACCGGCAGACGCAGGCGAAGGAGCGAGCGCTCGCCGGCAAGAGCTCGCGGCTCACGCTGGAATCGCTGCAGCAGCAGATCGCGGAGGGCGGCGTCAAGGAGCTGCCGATCATCATCAAGGCCGACGTGCAGGGCTCGGCCGAGGTGCTCGCCGACACGTGTGCGAAGCTGAGCGACGAGCGCGTGAAGATTCGCAACATCCACAGCGGCGTTGGCGCGATCAGCGAGTCGGACGTGCTGCTGGCGTCGGCGTCGAACGCCATCATCATCGGGTTCAACGTGCGCCCCGACCGCAACGCGGCCGACGTGGCCGAGCGCGAGCGCGTCGACATCCGCCTGCACTCGGTCATCTACAACGTGACCGACGAGATCAAGAAGGCGATGACCGGCCTGCTCGAGCCGACCCTCAAGGAAATGCGGCTCGGCGCGGCCGAGGTTCGGCAGACGTTCAAGGTACCAAAGGTCGGCACCGTGGCCGGCTGTCTGGTGCTCGACGGCCGCATCACGCGCGCCGGCGACGCGCAGGCGCGCCTGCTGCGCGACAACGTCGTCGTCTTCGAAGGCCGCCTCGCGTCGCTGCGCCGGTTCAAGGACGACGTGAGCGAGGTCAAGGCCGGCTTCGAGTGTGGCATCGGCCTGGAGCGCTTCAATGACGTCAAGGCCGGTGACGTGATCGAGGTCTTCGTGGTCGAACGCGTCGCGGCGACGGCGTGAAGTGAGAAGTGAAGAGTGGGAAGTCAGGAGTGAGAAGCGAGACGTCCCTTCTCCCCTCTCCATTCTCCATTCTCTATTCGGAACGATGATTGTCGCCCTGCTGTCCGTGGAGCTGCACATCCCCGGATCGCGCTCGCTCAAGGACAAGCGGATGGTGCTTCGCAGCATCAAAGACCGCTTGAAGAAGTTCAACGTCGCGGTCGCCGAGGTCGAGCACCAGGACCTCTGGCAACGCGCCGAGCTCGGGATCGTGACGGTCGCCGGCTCGAGCGACGCCGTCGACCGGCTCTTCTCATCGGTCGTCGACGAGATCGATCGGGTGGCGCCCGGCGTTCTGACGCACAGCCAGGTCGAGTACCTGATGTAAGGTGTCGAGTAACTGTTTAGCGGGTCGGCCGGGGCAGCCCGCTAAACAGTTACTAGAGGCGCTAAACAATTACGGTGTCGATCGACAGCGTCGCCATGTCCCAAGGC
>CAYHSN010000139.1:0-5404 GCA_964359235.1 uncultured Vicinamibacterales bacterium
GCCACCCTCAACATGTTGCCGCCCGTCGAAGATGGACTCCCGTTCGGCGGATACCTGCGAGGCTCGCTCGTATCTTCCTGCTCGCTGGTATCCATGGCGACGACCACGGCACCCGGGCCATGCTAACATCCTGCGTCCTCGGACGTTGTCGGCATCGGAGCCCAGGTGACCGAGGTGTGGTTCGCAGCAGCGGTTCCGTCCCGGTCTACTTCATAACCTGTTAGGCGGGCACGGAGGCGGGCGAGCCGTACATCGAAACATGTTGGTCGAATGTATTGAATGCGGCCGGCGCCTCAGCGACACGTGTCGCGTGTGCCCACATTGCGGCGCGGATTGGCGAGGCGTCGGATGTCGCTGGTGTCACGCGCGGCTTCACCCGTCCAAGGCCGTCGCGGTTGGCAGCTCAGCCTACCATGCGGATTGCCTTTCGAAGTTGGTACGCGCCTACTTCTCCAATGCCCGTTGGAACGTCAGCTGTCGCGAGTGTCACTTCGATCTGTCGCGGCATTTCGATTTGGAGCCTCCGGCGACAGAGATCTCGGATTTGGTCAGGACTGGCAGACTCCGTAATCACGAGGCATTCAAGAAAACAGTGACGTGTTCAAACTGCGGCTATGGGCCAGTCGGCGTCTACGCGTACGATTGTGAGGAGTGCGGCCTGCCCGTGGTGTCCGGGCTTCACGAAGTTGCAATGGCCCGGACTGGAGGAGAAGCCGGCAGAACGCATTACCGACATGGGGCCGGACCGTGCAAGGCAAAACACCGACGGTGGCTGAAGAGCTGAAAAATGGATATCTCGTGCTTACTGTTACTTGACGGGCCGCTTCCGATAGTGCCGCCTAACACGGCATGCACCAGACGGCGCTCGCCGAATTGTGAAGCGCCGCTGGTGATGCCTGGCCGTTAGGCCGATCGGAGATAGTGCAGTGGCAACGAGACGAAGGAAACCTGCTCGCCGCGTTTTCCAGATCGACCCATCAGTTCGCAACATCATGCTGAACTTCCGGCAGGCGCCGGAGACAGAGTTTGAACATTACGGCCACGAGTTCCATCGAGCGGCCAGGTTGCTCATGCGCCGCTTTTCATCCAAGCCAGGTTTCAGCGATCTCGAGGCACTGCCAATCGTCTTCCTCTACCGCCACGTGCTCGAGCTTTACCTCAAAGCAATCGTCCAGTACGGAGACCTACTGCTCGGCCTTGCAGGTAAGCCACTCGCTCCAGACGATCTCGCACGCATCTTTTCTTCCCATCAACTTTCACTGATCCTGCCCCACCTGCGCGCCATCTTCCGCTTCATGGGGTGGGGCTGGAACTTCGGCCGCGCGGGCCTACGCACGTTCGACGACATCAAAGCCGTAATCCGTGAGATCTGTGCTGTGGATCCCCATTCCTACGCGTTTCGGTATCCGACGAATACACAAGGCAAGGCTGCCCTGCCGGACTCTTTCGAATTCGATTTGAGATCCTTGGTCAAAGTGGTGGATGCTCTGGTCGACGGGCTCGACTCGGCAGCCCGTGGGCTGAGCCAAGCCTGCGACGACGCTGGGGAGCGGTACGCATCGACGTCTTGACGTAGGCGGGGGCGACGGCCTAACCTAACCAGGCTTTACGCCAGCGTTTCGTCCAGGATCCACCTCAGAGAGGCTCAGGTGTTGCGCTGTCGGGGCGTACCGAGCGATCGAACCTGACGCTTGCTGTAGGTGCGGCTTATCGGCTCCGCGCCCACTCCACCGGGAGTTCACCGTGTGCTGGAAGTGTCCACAAGTTCATTCACGCCCTCTGCGCAGCAGACGGTCATAGGCGCGCATGCGCTCGCTAAAACCGGATGGAACATCACATCTGCCGAGCCACCTGTGTTTGAGTTCTTCGACGCACTCACGGTACGCTCGAATGCCAGGAGCAAACTCCCGCTGCAATTGCCCAATGGCCCAGCGGTCATTCACAGTGAGGTGACTGCGCCAGCGGCCGTCCCCACATGGTTCTGTGGATAACGCTCGTCTGCCGTCCAAGAGTTCGTTAGCCGCGCAGGTGAGTGGTGATGGCGGTCGTGGCGGGAATACAAACTCCCAGAGGAGCATGAACGCCACTAGCCCGAGCCCAACGAGCGCCGCTTTGACGCCGTCACCCACTGGCGCATCTCCCATCCACAACTGGGCTTCGTCCCCGCGCCGATTCGAGATTATGTTACCGTCAGAGTCGCGGACGGACAAATCAGGTGTGCGGCGCGCGAGCCGGCTCGATGGCAATCGGGTCCATGGCTTCGCGTTTCAGAGGTTGTGCCGCAGTCGGGCTCGAAGTGCGTGGGCACCGGGGTGGTGCTCGCGCGCCGCGTCGGAGCGTGTTCGAAGTTGAGGGCTTGCGCGGGCGTGTCGCAGTGAGGGGCTGGGTTCGACAAGCCGTGTAACCCTGCGATGGAGCCGGCGGCGCCGGCGGGCTCGTGAGCGCCGCGGCTCATCGCGGATGCGTTATAGGGAACCTTGAACCGAGAACCTTGAACCGAGAACCTCGACCAGGATCCGTTTCATGATTCGTCTGCGAACCATCGATGCCCACGTTGCCGGCGCGCCGTTGCGCCTCATCGTCGAGGGCTTTCCCGCGCTCGCGGGAAAGACGATGGGCGCGAAGCTCGAGAACGCGCGCCGCAAGCACGACGCCTTGCGGCGCGCGTTGATGCTCGAGCCGCGCGGCCACGCCGACATGTCGGGCGCGGTCCTGACCGAGCCGACGGAGGCTGGCGCCGACGCGGGCGTGCTGTTCATGCACGCGTCGGACTTCGGCGCGCTGTGCGGCCACGGCGTCATCGCGGTCGCGACCATCGCGATTGAACGCGGACTCGTCACCCTGGCGACCGGCCGCCGCGAGATTCGCCTCGACACGGTGGCCGGCCGGATCAACGCCAGGTTCGAGCGCGACGGCGGCGGACGCGTCGCACGTGTCGCGTACGTGAACCCGCCCGCGTTCGTGCTGGCCGCCGGCCTGAAGGTTTCACTCGACAAACGCAGCGTGGTGGTCGACGTCGCCTGCTGCGGTGAGCTGTACGCGATCGTCGACGCCGAAGGCGCCGGAATTCCGCTCGACACGGCGCACGTGGCCGAGCTTCGGCGCGCCGGGCCGGCCATCGCCCAGGCGGTCGAGTCGACCCTGCGGCCCGTCCATCCCCAGACAGGTGAAACGCTGGAGTTTGCGGGCACGGTGTTCACCGGCCCGGCTGAGGCCGGCGATCTGCGCTCCGCGACGATCTACACCGACGGCGCCCTCGATCGATCGCCGGGCGGCACGCCGAGCGGCGCCGTCATGGCCGTGCTCGACGCGATGGGCCTCCTCTTGGAAGATCACCCATTCACGCACGAGAGCCTGATTGGCACGACCCTCCGCGGGCGCATCACCGGGCGCACCCTCGTGGGCGATCTCGCGGCCGTCGTCCCTGAGATCGAAGGGACGGCGTTCATCACGGGGGAACACACGTTCATCGTCGATGACCAAGACCCGCTGAGGGAGGGGTATCGGATCTGAGAATTGGAGAATCTGAGGATTTGAGGATGTGAGGATTTGAGGATGTGAGAATCTGAAGATGTGAGAATCCTCAAATCCTCAAATCCTTAGATGGCAGTCGTTTGGGCCGCCGGCGTCAGTACCCAATGGCGAGTCCGTCCTTCCGCGGATCGGATCCGCCCATCAGGACGCCGCTTCTCGGATCGATCAGGATCCCCTGATATCCGCCGAAGACGCCTCGGCTGTCGAGCAGCCGATGTCCGCGCTGGGTCAGCCCGGCGCGCGCGTCCAGGGAGATCGCCGATTCGAGCGCCACGCCGTTTGCCGTGTGACGGAAGCGCGGCGCCTCGCCGGCCTCCTGCACGTTCATCCCGAAGTCGATCAGGTTGACGAGCACCTGCACGTGCCCCTGCGGCTGCATGTCGCCGCCCATCACGCCGAACGACCAGAAGGGCTTCCCATCCTTCAGCACCATCGCCGGCACGAGCGTGTGCAGCGGCCGCTTGCGCGGCGCGAGTACGTTCGGCGATCCCGGGTCCAGCGTGAACAGACTCCCGCGGTTGTGCAACGCGACACCCGTGTCGCCGGCGACGATGCCGGCGCCGAAGGTATCGAAGAGTGACTGGATCAGCGAGATGACGTTGCCCTGGCGGTCGGCAACGGTCAGGTAGACGGTGTCGCCGGTCCCTCGGGGCGGCGCCTGCTGCCGGCGCGACGCGCGAGTCGGCGAGTCGCGGAGCGCCAGCGAGCGGGGGTGCCGCCTTCGCTGCGCTTCGGCGAGCCTGGCCGTAGCAATAGCGGAGGCCGGCGGCCCCGCGAGCGCTGAGGAATGATGACTCGGCGGTCGCCGCTCGGGCCCCGGCGGCACGGTGCCGGGCGCATACGCCTCGGCGGCGCGCGCCGGATCGATCTCTTTCCGCCGCGCGGCGGCGTAGTCCTTCGACAGCAGCATCTGCAGCACCGGCGCCGGCACGCTCGCCGGGTCGGCGACGTACGCGTCGCGATCGGCGAAGGCGATCCGCGTGGCCTCGACGAGCAGGTGCAGGTACGCGGCGGAGTTGTGCCCGAGCCCGCTGAGGTCGAAGCCCTCGAGGATGTTCAGCATCTCGAGCGCCGCGACGCCCTGCGTGTTCGGCGGCATCTCGAGCACCTGGTAGCCCCGGTAGGTCGTCGAGATCGGATCGACCCAGTCGGACGTGTGGTCGGCGAGATCGCGCGCGGCGAGGAGGCCGCCGCGCCGCTTCATGTCGGCGTCGATCGCCTGCGCGATCGCGCCGCGATAGAAGGCGTCGCGGCCGTCCTTCGCGATGCGGTCGAGCGTCGCCGCGAGCCTTGGATTGCTGAACACCTCGCCGGTCGCCGGCGCGCGGCCGCCGGCGAGGAACGTCGCCGCCGCGGCCGGGTCGCGCGCGAGCGTCGACGCCGCGCCGCGCCACTGCTGCGCGATGATGTCCGAGACGGCGAAGCCGTCTCGCGCGTACGCGATCGCCGGCTGAAGCGCGCGTTCGAGCGAGATCGTGCCGAAGCGCTTCAGCAGGCGATCCCAGCCGTCCACGACGCCGGGCACAGACACCGACAGCTCGCCGTGGTTGGGGATGTCGTCGAGGTTGCGGCGCCTGAATTCTTCCGGCGTTGCGGCGTCGGGTGCGCGGCCGCTCGCATTGAGCCCGATCACCGTGCCCGCGCGCGGGTCGTACACGAGCGCGAACAGATCGCCGCCGATCCCGGTCATCGTCGGTTCGACGACCGAGAGTACGGCGGCGGCGGTGACGGCCGCGTCGATGGCGTTGCCGCCCTCCTGCAGCACGCGCAGGCCGGCGGCGGAGGCGAGCGGCTGGCTCGTCGCGATGAGGCCGTTTCGCGCCAGGACCGCCGACCGCGTCGCCTGCGGGTTCGGCGCGGGCCGGTCGCC
>CAYHSN010000139.1:5504-8222 GCA_964359235.1 uncultured Vicinamibacterales bacterium
AGGAAGCGCTTGCCGACGAGCGCGTGCACTTCGCCCGACTTGTCGTTCCTGTTCCATTTCTCCCAGCCGGCGTAGCCGGCCACCTGCGTCGACTTTTCGTAGCCCTCCTCGGTTTCCTGCGAGAAGCCCATCGTCAGGAACATCTGGTACGGCGCGAGGAGCAGGCCGTTGAAGCCCGTGTCGATGAGTGTGGCCTTGATCGACGCATCGCCCTTCGTGTAGGTGACCTCGGCCTGCGAGAAGCTCACCGGCATCGTCATCTTCGAGCCGCTCGCGTCCCCGCGTTCCCAGCTTGAGATCTCCGGCAGGAGCGCCTGCAGTTCCTGGAAGTCGACCGGGTCGACCGGCTTCATGTCGCCGGATCCGCCCATGGCCCTGGCCATCTCCGCCATGGGGTTGGCGGCCTGGCCGGTCGCGGGCGCCTGCTGCGCGGTGTCGGCCGCCTGCTGTTCCCCGGAACCGCCGCCGCACGCCACGAACGCGACGATGACACACGCGAGAAGACCCCGACCGATCGAACTGATCACACGCGACATGAGTTCCTCCGGGAATGGGGGCCGTCGACGCCCGAAACGCCCGTTGATTCTAGCAGGGGTCGGCGGTGGAATTCACTGTCGATCAGCGATCGCCCGATCCACAGGAAACGAGCCGAGGGCTGTGCTAATCTCCTGTCCATGCCCATCAGGGACCGTGTCGCGCGGCTGCTGGCCGAGCTGCCGGATCGGCCGCAGTATCCAACGCAGGGCGCCACCGCGTTCGTCGATCTCGAGCGGCGCGAGATCCGGCGCGCCTGGACGCCGCTCACCATTTTCCGGACGCTGCTCGCGGGCCGCGGCGCCAACATGTTCTATCTCTACCGGCTGCTCGACGAGTCACTCGAGCCTCTGCACCCGGACATTCCGCTGATCTTCGGCTCGGGCGTCCTGACCGGTCTCGTGCCGAGCGCTGCGCGCGGCAACGCGACCTCCTGGTCGCCGGAGTCCGGCGTCCTGATGGACTGCAACGCCGGCGATTACTTCCCGTCGTTCATGAAGATGAGCGGCATCGATCACGTGATCCTGTACGGCCGCTCGCCCGCGTGGACCATCCTGCACGTCAACAACGGCGAGATCGCGTTTCGCGACGCGGCGCCGTATCTCGGTCTCGACAACATCGACCTGCGCGACCGTGTCGCCGCGGACTTCGGCGGAACCTGGACGCGCGATCTCGCGATGGCGAGCATCACGCGCGCGGGCGAGAACCTCGTGTTGACGAGCGCGATCATGGCCGGGCCGAAGGCCTGCTACGCGCGAGGGGGGCCGGGCGCGAAGATGGGCTCGCTCCGGCTGAAGGCGATCGTCGTGCAGGGACAGACGCGCGAGGCCGAAACCTTCCGGCCGTACAAGCCGTACAACCGCACCATCGCACAGAGACTGCTCGACACGGCCGTCGTCAAGCACGCGCTGAAGATCCGCGGCACGCCGTTTCTTTACAAACCGAGCCGGCTCCTCGGCGCGATGGGCACGAAGAACAACCAGGAGACGACCTGGACCGATCGGCTCGACGCCGAGAACATCGATCAGTACAGGCCGGGGATGGCGGGCTGTTTCCGGTGTCCGGTCGACTGTCGGCCGCTCAACGCGCTCAACGGCGACGAGACGGACCGCTACGGGCGCGGCGATGGTCCCGAGTACGTCACGCTCGGTAAGTTCGGGCCCAACGTGGGCATCGACCGCGTCGAGTCGGTGATCCGGCTCAACAACGTCTGCAACGACCTCGGGCTCGACACCGCGTCGACCGGCTCGGCGATCGCGTGGGCGATGGAGCTGTACCAACGCGGAATCATCACGGCGCGGCACACCGGCGGGCTCGAGCTGACGTGGGGCGACGCGGAGCTCGTCGAGCGGCTGCTGTTCATGCTGTCGCGGCGTGAAGGGTTCGGCGACGTGCTGGCCGACGGGACGCGCGCCGTCGAGCGCGGGCACTATCCGCACGAGGCGCTGAAATACCGGATGGCGGTGAAAGGGCTGATGCAGAGCGACCCGCACGACGCGCGCATCCTGAAGGCGTTCGCGCTCGGCCTCGCGGTGTCGACGCGCGGCATGGATCACCTGCGCAACCGCGTCACGCTCGAGATCAACGCGCGCATCAACGACGACCCGGACTTCAAGGCGCGGCTCTACGGCGGGCCGGTGAGCGGGGAGCCCAACAGCTACGCCGGCAAGGAGCGCGCGGTTCGCGCGTGCGAGAACACGTTCGGCGTCGGCGACGCCGTGGGCATGTGCCGCTTCACGACGAAGCTGTTCAACAGCCCGTCGCTGCCCGGCTACGAGGAATTCGCCGAGCAGATCGCCAACGTGACCGGCCTCGCGTTCGAGATCTCGCACCTCGACGAGGTCGGCCTCAGCATCATGGGCGTCGAGCGGCTGATCAACCGTCGCCTGGGCGTCGGCCGCAAAGACGACACACTGCCCGAGCGCTGGTTCGAGGAGCCGATCACGGTGGGCGCTTACAAGGGCGAGAAGATCGATCGCCACGAGTTCGACGCGATGCTGTCACGCTTCTACGCGCTGTCGCGGCTCAATGATGACGGCATTCCACTGGAGGGCTGGCGTGGGGAACTGGAGCGGGTGCTGAACGTCAAGGGGGCGTAACCAAGCTCTTAGCCTGTCAGCTTTCAGCTCTCAGAGCTTGTGAAGAAATCGGTGTAGGGGCCGCCTTTAGGCGGCCCTGTCTGGT
>CAYHSN010000140.1:0-6413 GCA_964359235.1 uncultured Vicinamibacterales bacterium
CTCGAGCGAAGGCGGAAGGGCTGCGCTACACGACGGCGATTTCTTCTCAGGCTCTTTAGCCGGACCGACGAAGGGCCGCGGGAGCTCACGTCTCGCGGCCCTTCGCCGGTACCGGGCCGAGTCCTTCGACGCCGCTCAGGACAGGCCCTTCGGCCCCGCTCAGGGCAGGCCCTTCGGCTCCGCTCAGGGCAGGCAAGCTCGGCCCCTACTCGTTCCTCGTTCCTCGTTCCTCCGTGCTTTCAGCCCCCGGCCCCTAGCCTCCCCGGGTGTGCATCTCGAGGTGCGCGTCCTTCTTCAGGCGTGACAGGGGAATGAACGTCTCGCGCTGCGCCGCGTGCAGCCGTTCCATCGCGCCGCGGATGGCGCGCGCCGCCCAGGTGCCCGCGATGAGCGCCCGCAGTTCGTCCGGGGACGCGCCGCCTCGGAGCGGATTGCGGAGGTCGATCCCATTGGTCGCATAGAGGCAGAGCAGCCACACCCCGTCGGCCGTCAGCCGGCTCCGGTTGCAGTCAGCGCAGAACGGTTCGGTCGTTGACGAGATGATGCCGAAGACCGTGCCGTCGGGCAGGCGATAGCGGTCTGCGGGCGCGGCGCTCGCCTCGATGATGGGCTGGATCGCGCCGTAGTGCCGCGAGAGTATCTCCATCATCTCCCGCCGCGTGACGACGGCGTCCATGGACCAGTGCGTCGCGCCGCCGACGTCCATGTACTCGATGAACCGGATCTCGGCGTCGATCCCCTTCGCGAATTCCAGCAGATCGACCAGTTCATCGTCATTCGTGCCGCGCATGACGACCGTGTCGAGCTTGAGGCGCGCAAAGCCAGCCCGGCGCGCGGCGTCGATGCCGCGAAGCACGTCATCGAGCGCGTCGAACCGTGTCAGGCGGATGAACCGGTCGCGCCGCAGCGTGTCGAGGCTGACCGTCACGCGGTGCAGGCCCGCGGCCTTCAGGCGTTCGGCGTGATCGGCGAGGAGCACGCCGTTGGTCGTGATCGCCAGATCGGTGATGCGCGGTTTCGCGGCGAGCAGGCGGATCAGGCGGTCGAGATCGCGCCGGAGCAGGGGCTCGCCGCCGGTGAGCCTGACCTGGTCCGCCCCGCAGTCCAGAAAGAGATCGACCAGCGCGCTCGTTTCCTCGAACGTGAGGATGTCTTCGCGCGGCAGCCACACGTACTCGTCCTCGGGCATGCAGTACTCGCACCGCAGGTTGCAGCGGTCGGTGACCGAGACGCGCAGGCTCCGCAGCGGGCGGCCGTGGTGGTCGGCGAGGGCCATGGACGACCGAGTATGACAGGGAGTGGGCGCTGGGCGCTAGGTGCTGGATATTGTCGATTGCTGATGGCTGATTGCCGGTTGCCAATTTGGGCTCGACGGGAGCCCGCTATCGGCAGTTCGAGCCCCGAGCCCCCAGTCCAGAGCCCCGACTCGCCGCCCGTCACTCGTTTCGCGTCACTCGTGCCTCGTTCACTCGAGTCCGTATACAATAGCCGCCGTTCGTCGCGATTGGAGGAGGAGACGCCGATGAGAGTCATTCGAGCGTTGTGCGCGCTGGCGATCGCAGCAAGCGTCGTGGCGGGTATCGGGGCCTCGCAGCAGCCGCCGGCGAAGCCGGCTGCGGCGCCGGCCGCAAGCAAAGACGACCCGCGCCTGGAGAAGCTGAAGCAGGAAGCGCTGGCGTCGGTCGACAACCTGGCGGTCCTGACACAGCAGATGGTCGACTCGGTCTTCAGCTTCGGAGAGCTCGGCTTTCAGGAGTTCGAGACGAGCCGCTATCTGATCGACATCCTCGAGAAGAACGGGTTCACGGTCGAGAAGGGCATCGCCGGAATCCCGACGGCGTTCATGGCCTCGTGGGGGTCGGGCAAGCCCGTCATCGCGCTCGGGTCGGACATCGACGGCATCCCGCAGTCGTCGCAGAAGCCGGGCGTCGCGTACCACGACCCGCTCATTCAGGGCGCGCCGGGCCACGGCGAGGGCCACAATTCGGGGCTGCCGCTCAACATCACGGCCGCGATCGCCGTGAAGAATATTCTGGAGCGCGAGAAGATCCCGGGCACGATCCGGGTGTGGCCGGGCGTGGCCGAAGAGCTTGTCGGCACGAAGGCCTACTTCGTCCGGGACGGCTACTTCAAGGACGTCGACGTCGCGCTCTTCACGCACGTCGGGAATACCCTCGGCGTGTCGCACGGGCCGGGCGGTGGCAACGGCCTGGTGTCGGTCGAGTACACGTTCCGCGGCGAGAGCGCGCACTCGGCCGGCAACCCGTGGCGCGGGCGCAGCGCGCTCGACGCCGTCGAGCTGATGAACATCGGCTGGAACTTCCGCCGTGAGCATCTCCGGTTGCAGCAGCGCTCGCACTACGTGATCAGGAACGGCGGCGATCAGCCCAACGTCGTGCCGTCCAACGCCTCGGTCTGGTACTACTTCCGCGAGACGGAGTATCCGCGCATCAAGGAGATGTGGGACATCGGCACGGCGATCGCGAAGGGCGCCGCCATGATGACGAACACGGAGCTGGCCGGGATGCGCGTGCTCGGGTCGGCCTGGCCGCAGCACTTCAGCAAGCCGATCGCCGAGGCGACCTACGAGAACATCAAGAAGGTCGGGCTGCCGAAGTGGAGCGACGCGGACCAGACGCTGGCGAAGGCACTGCAGAAGGAGATTGGCGTGGAGCCGCGCGGGCTTGCCGCCGAGCTCGAACCGCTCGGCACGGGCGTGCCCCCGGAGCGCAACATGGGCGGCGGGTCGGACGACATCGGCGACATCTCCTGGAACGTGCCGACGGTCACGCTGCGGTTCCCGTCGAACATCCCGAATCTGCCCGGCCACAACTGGGCGAACGCCGTCGCCATGGCGACGCCCATCGCGCACAAGGGCGCGACCGCCGGCGCGATGGCGCAGGCGATGACGCTGCTCGATCTCTTCACGAAGCCCGAGCTCGTCAAGCAGGCGTGGGACTACTTCAACATCGTGCAGGCAAAGGAAGCGAAGTACACGCCGCTCATCCGGCCGGAAGACAAGCCGGCCATCGAGCTGAACACCGAGATCCTGGCGAAGTACCGGTCGGAGATGAAGAAGTACTACTACGACCCGGCGAAGTACCGGAGCTATCTCGAGCAGCTCGGGATTCAGTATCCGACCGTGAAGAAGTAGAAAGGGCCGCTGATAACTGATAACTGACAACTGACTGACGACTGTCGACTGATGACTGACGACTGTCGACTGATGACTGACGACTTGACGGCTGACGACTGATGCCCGGTACCCAGCCAGCGCGCGGCATGCGGGACTTCCTGCCGGAGGATGTTCGCCGGCGCCACTACGTGATTGGTGTCATCGCCGACGTTTACGAGGGCTACGGGTTCGAGCCGCTCGAAACCCCCGCCGTGGAGAACATCGAGACGCTGCTCGGGAAGTACGGCGAAGAGGGCGACAAGCTGCTCTTCAAGATCCTGCGGCGCGGTGAAGAAGGCAAGCTGGGCGAGGCCGATCTGGCGCTGCGCTACGACCTGACGGTGCCGCTTGCGCGCGTGGTGGCGGAGTGCCGTGCGAAGCTGCCGAAGTTCTTCAAACGCTACCAGGTGCAGCCGGTGTGGCGCGCGGACCGGCCGCAGAAGGGGCGCTTCCGCGAGTTCTACCAGTGCGACGTCGACGCGATCGGGTCGCGCTCGATGGTCGTGGAAACCGAGATGCTGGCGGCGGCGACCGACGTGCTGGCGCGCCTGGGGTTCACCGACTTCGTCATCCGGCTCAATCACCGGCGGGCGCTGAGCGGTGTGCTGGACGCCTCGGGCGTGGCGACCGGCCAGCACGAGGCCGTGCTCATCGCCCTCGACAAGCTCGACAAGATCGGACCTGACGGCGTGGCGGGAGAACTGGCCGAGCGCGGCGTGGCGAAGTCGGGGGCCTTCGCGCTGCTGGATGCTTGTGGCGCCCTCGACGAGTCGCCGGCGAACGACGTCATCCTGGCTCGTCTGGCGCGTCATCTGCACGCGCACGCGGCGGGCGTGGCGGCGCTCGACGAGCTTCGGCAGATTCTGTCGCTGTGTGAAGCCACGAGCGCGGCCGGGCGGGTGCGCCTCGACCCCAGTCTCGCCCGCGGGCTCTCGTACTACACAGGCGCCATCATGGAGATCACGGTGCCCGACCTGGCGGGCAGCCTCGCCGGCGGCGGACGCTATGACAACCTGATCGGGATGTTCCTCGGCGCGGACGTGCCGGCATGCGGCATCTCGCTCGGCCTCGAGCGGATCCTGGTCGTCATGTCGGAGCGCGACATGTTCCCGCCTGCGGTGGCCAAGACGGCTGCTGACATCATGCTGACGGTGTGGAGTGGCGAGCGGCTGAGCGACACGCTGGCACTGGCCGCGCTGTTGAGAAAAGGCAGTCTGCGCGTTGACGTCTATCCCGAGGCCGACAAGATCGGCAAGCAGTTCAAGTACGCCTCGTCGCGCGGCGTGCCGTTCGTCGCCGTCGTCGGCGACGACGAGCTGGCGCGGGGCGACGTCGCGATCAAGAACCTCGCGACGGGTGAGCAGACGGCCGTCCCGCGCGATCAGGTCGTGGCCTTCCTGCGGGCCGCCAAGAACTGAAAGCTGAGAGCTGGAAGCTGAAAGCTGAAAGCTGACCTATGACCGATCGTCTGGGGTCCCTCTCGCGCACGCACACCTGTGGCGCCCTGCGCGCGACCGACGTGGGCGCTGACGTCGTCCTGCTGGGCTGGGTGCAGCGCGTCCGCGACCTCGGGTCGCTGGTCTTCATCGATGTGCGCGACCGTCACGGCCACACACAGGTCGTCGCCCGCGACGTCGAAGGCATCGTCGCGACCGCGAAGCGATTGCGCCCCGAGTTCGTGGTCGCGATCCTCGGCCGCGTCGAGCGGCGCGCGGCGGACACCGTCAACGCGAAACTCGAGACGGGCGAGATCGAGGTCGCCGCCCGCGACATTCGTGTGCTCAACGAGGCGAAAACGCCGCCGTTCCAGATCGTCGAGGATCCGAACGTCTCCGAGGAGACGCGTCTGAAGTACCGCTACCTCGACTTGCGACGGCCGCGCATGCAGCACAACCTGACGCTGCGCCACCGCGTCGCGCTCGCCGCGCGGCGCTACTTCGACTCGCAGGGGTTTCTCGAAATCGAAACGCCAATCCTCGCGAAGTCCACGCCGGAAGGCGCGCGCGACTACCTGGTGCCGAGCCGGGTGCATCCGGGACACTTCTACGCACTGCCGCAGTCGCCGCAGATCTTCAAGCAGATCCTGATGGTGTCGGGCATGGACCGCTACGTGCAGATCGTGCGGTGCTTCCGCGACGAGGATCTGCGGGCGGACCGGCAGCCGGAGTTCACCCAAATCGACGTCGAGATCTCGTTCGCGACCGAAGACCTCGTCTTCAGCATCGTCGAAGGCGCGATCCACGAGATCGTCCGGGCGGCCGGGCGTGAGATCGCCACGCCGTTTCCGCGCCTGTCGTACGGCGACGCGATGGCCCGCTACGGGAGCGACAAGCCCGACCTGCGCTTCGGGATGCCGATCGCGGATCTGTCCGCGGTCTTCGCGGAGTCGACCTTCGGGATCTTCCGGGACGCCGTCGCGACGGGTGGGGCGGTGCGCGGCATCGTGGTGCCGGGCGCCGCGCGCGCGTCGCGCCGTGAGCTGGACGAGCTGACCGGACAGGCGAAGCAGGCTGGCGCGTCGGGCCTCGTGTGGGCTCGCCTCGTCGAGGGCGCCGCGCAGAGCTCGGCGTTGAACGCGGCCGGCGAACCGACCGTTCGGGCGGCGCTCGAGCGCGCAGGCGCCGCCGAGGGCGACCTGTTGCTCATGGTGGCCGGTGGGCCGGCCGCCATGTCGAAGTGCCTGGGACATCTGCGGCTCGTCATCGGCCGGAAGCAAGGGCTGATGAAGCCCGACGCCCTCGCGTTCACGTGGGTCGTCGGCTTCCCGTTGCTCGAATGGAACGAAGGCGAGGGGCGGTACTTCTCGATGCACCATCCCTTCACCTCGCCGCGCGAGGCGGACCTGGATCGCCTCGAGCAGGCGCCGGGCGAGGTCCTGGCGCGGGCCTACGACCTCGTGCTGAACGGAAGCGAGATCGGCGGCGGCAGCATCCGGATCCACGACCCGGCGCTTCAACGCCGCATCTTCCGGCTGCTCAAGATCGGCGACGACGAAGCGAAGCTGCGGTTCGGGTTCTTCCTCGAGGCGCTCGAGTACGGCACGCCGCCGCACGGCGGCATCGCGCTCGGCCTGGATCGGATCGTCGGGATCCTGGCGGGGGAAGACTCGATCCGCGACGTGATCGCCTTTCCGAAAACCACCGCAGCCATCGATCTCATGGCCGACGCGCCGTCGCTCGTCGACGAGCGCCAGCTCGACGAGCTGCACATCAGACTGAAAACTGAAGACTGACGACTG
>CAYHSN010000140.1:6513-8200 GCA_964359235.1 uncultured Vicinamibacterales bacterium
TCTGAGGCAGCTCACGCGGCGCTGCTTTTCGCGCACATCGCGTGGAATCGGGCCGCGGCCGTCGGGGCGCCTGGCGCCAACTACAGTCCGATGCTCCGAGAGTTTGAAGGGTCGAACCCGCGTTTGTGGAATGAGTTGAAATCTGCGGACGCCGAGGCACTGATCATCGAACTGGCGGCGTACAAACAGGCACACCATCCGAACGATCACCGGCACGTGGTCGTGTGCGGCATGCTCGGCGATAACGTGCACGTCGAATGGATCGAGGATGCGCCGACGGACTGATTGACTCCCTCTTTCGTCAGGATGATGTTGCCGGGCTTGAGATCGCGGTGGACGATGCCGGCGCGGTGCGCCGTGTCGGGGGCGTCGGCGATCTCGGCGCCGTCACGAGGAATTGCAGCTCGGGCCGAGCCCTTCGACGCCGCTCAAGGCAGGCACGCTCGGCCCCTACGGTCCCGACGGGCGCTGGCGCTGGCGCGGTGCCGATGTCGTAAGGGCCGAGTCTGGTTCCAGCGGCCAGGGTCATAGGGTCCGCCTCCCGACCTGTCGATTGACCCCGTCCGACGGCATGTGCTAGGATCTCGCTGTTAATTCATTGTAACTAAAGGAGATATATACATCGCCCCATCCTCCATGCGGAAGATCGCCCTCCCCGACGAAAGTATCGCCACGCTGTTCGGGTCGTTCGACGAGAACCTCCGGAGCCTCGAATCCCTCTTCAACGTCCAGATTCGCACCGACGGGCAGGATCTGCTGGTCGAGGGCGACCAGGCCGGCGTCGAGCGCACCGGGCGCGTGCTCGATCAGCTCGGGTCGCTCGTGCGCGACGGGTATCAGCTCTCGAAGGGCGACGTGAAGACGGCGGCCCAGCTCGTCGCCGAGGATCCGTCGGCGGAACTCCGCGACTATTTTCTGAAGGGCACGGTCCGGCCGACGCCCAAGCGTCAGATCGTCGCCAAGAGCATCAACCAGCGCCGCTATCTCGAAGCCATCGATCGCTTCGACATCGTCTTCGGCATCGGACCCGCGGGGACGGGTAAGACCTACCTCGCGATGGCGCAGGCCGTGTCGGTCCTGCTCGCCAAGCGCGTGAGCCGGATCATCCTGGCGCGGCCGGCCGTGGAGGCGGGCGAGAAGCTGGGGTTCCTGCCGGGCGACATCGCCGAGAAGGTGAACCCGTACTTGCGGCCGCTCTACGATGCCCTCTACGACATGATGGACGTCGAGCGGGCCGAGCGTCTCGTCGAGCGCGGCCAGATCGAGATCGCGCCGATCGCGTTCATGCGGGGCCGAACGCTCAACGACGCGTTCGTGATCCTGGACGAAGCGCAGAACACCACGTCGGAGCAGATGAAGATGTTCCTGACGCGGCTCGGCTTCGGATCGAAGGCGGTCATCACGGGAGACATCACGCAGATCGATCTGCCGGTGGGGCGGACCTCGGGGCTGGTCGAGGCCATGAAGGTGGTCGGCCACATCGAGGGCATCGCCTTCGTCTATTTCGACGAGCGCGACGTCGTCCGCCACACGCTCGTGCAGCAGATCGTCAAGGCCTACGAGACGTTCGTCAACGGCGGCAGGGACGGCGCGAAAGCGCTGTAGCGCGCGAGCGGCGTGGGGCGGCAGCTTTGAGCCCACGCCGAGCGTGAAGACGCGAGGCGTGCCGAGTGGGGGTGGGGCCCCA
>CAYHSN010000141.1:0-8176 GCA_964359235.1 uncultured Vicinamibacterales bacterium
GGCCACCAGTTCGTGGTTCACCGTTTCCAGCAGGTCCGTCGACTGGTGATAGTGCAGAGCGTCGGTCGCGACAGGCCCGGCGCCGGCCGGCATCCGCACGGTGGACCTCAGGGGAAAATACCTCCTGCCCGGCCTCGTCGATGCGCACACGCCTCTCGCGAACCTCGCGTCGGCGCGCAACGCCTTACAGTCCGGCGTCACGACAGTCCGCAGCGCGGGCGCCTCGTCCTACATGGACGTCGGGTTGCGCGAGCTGAACGCGTCGTTTTGGACTAAAATAGCTTGTCCCGATGCGCATTCAGATCGTCGGTGGGGGTCCGGGTGGTTTGTACTTCGGCCTGCTGATGAAGCGGGTCGACCCCTCGCACCAGATCACGGTCTTCGAGCGCGATGCGGCGGGTGAAACGTTCGGCTGGGGTGTTGCGTTCTCCGAACAAGCCTTCGCCTACCTGCGCGACACGGATCAGGCAGTCTACGATCAGTTCCGCGGGCGCGCCGTCACCTGGAACCACCTCGACATCGTCCATCGCGACCAGCGCGTGCGCGTCAGGGGCACGCCGTTTGCCGGCATTGCGCGTCTCGCCCTTCTCGACATCCTGCACCGGCGCTGCCTCCAGTCGGGCGTGGCGCTGAAGTTTCAGTCCAACGTCCGCGACCTGCGCGCGCTTCCGGACTGCGATCTGCTCGTCGGCGCCGACGGCGCCAACAGCCTCGTCCGGCACACCTTCGCCGAAGCGTTTCAGCCTGATTTGCGCATTGGCCGGAACAAGTACGTCTGGCTGGGCGTCCGCCATCGCCTGGATGGCTACACCTTGTCGGTGCGCCCCACCCGGGCCGGCGTGTTCGCGGCCCACGCCTACCCTCACAGCGACGAGGCCAGCACGGTCGTCATCGAGTGCGGCGAGACGACCTGGGCCCGCGCGGGCCTGAACGCGAAGACGGACCACGAGGCCTGCGTGTTGCTCTCGGACATTTTCACGCAGGAGTTGTCAGGCCATTTGCTTCTGACGGCCGACCGCATGAAGTGGCGGAACTTCCTGCTCATCGCGAACGACCGCTGGTTCCACCAGCACGTCGTGCTCCTGGGCGACGCCCTGCACACCGTGCATTTCTCGACCGGCGCCGGCACGCGCCTGGCGCTGGAAGATGCGATCGCGCTCGCCCGCGCGTTCGAGGAACACCGCCTGGTCCCGGCCGCACTGGCCGCGTACGAGGCCACGCGCCGGCCGGCCGTCACCGACACCCAGACGTTCGCGCGCGAGAGTCTGGCATGGTTCGAGCGCCTCGACCGCGCCATGACGTTGTCGCCGCCGGTGCTGGCGCACGAGGCGGTCACAAAAACCCGCCGCCTCGACGCCGCCCAGATCCGTGACCTCGATCCCGCCTTTGCGGCCCGGGTCGAACAGGCTCGGTCGTAGGTCCTACCGAATGGCTTTCGGCGCGCGCTGGCCTTCGGGAATGAGCGTGACGAACTTCAGCGGATCGCGGACGTCTTTGAAGTCGGCCCGCGCGCGCTCGATGAGCGCCGGCGACTCGTAGAGATCGATGGCGGATCCGGCGAGCGCCCGCGCCGCCACCAGCATCCCCTTCTCACCGATGCTCGTGCCCGTGCACGCGACGATCTGCCAGCTATGCCCGGGCGCACCGAAGGTATGGGTTGCGGCCGTGAGCTGGCCGACCGGCACGAACCAACTGACATCGCCGATGTCGGTTGACGCCACGCCCTGGACGGGCCGATCCGGCAACGGCTCGACGGTCTCCGACAGCGCGCGGTCGTAGGTCCGTCCGAGCGGCGCCTGCGTCCTGCGCGCGAACGTCTTCTCGTCCTCGCTGAACTTCGGCGCGCCGACCAGCTCCAGGTTTCGCTGGATGACCTCCGACAACGCGCGGTTCGGCAGCACCTCGTGCATGTCGGCGTCCACTTGCACGGCCGTCAGCTTCGTCCGTGTCATCGTCGCCGCGCCGCGCGCGATCTCGGTCACCCACTCGAAGTACTGCTCAACATCGGCGTGCGTGTTCGCGCGGATGTAGTACCAGACCTCGGCCTCCGGCGGCACCACATTCGGCTGTCCGCCGCCTCTCGTCACGACGTAGTGGATGCGCGCGTCTTCCTTGACGTGCTCCCGCAGGTAATTGACGCCGACGTTCATGAGCTCCACCGCGTCGAGCGCGCTCCGCCCTTCGTGCGGCGACGCCGAGGCGTGCGCCGCGAGCCCGGCGAAGCGGAACTTCACCGACACGTTCGCCTTGCTGTAGCTGTAGCTCGAGGCCGTGCGATCGCCGGCGTGCCAGGCCAGGATCACGTCGGCGTCCTTGAACATCCCGTCGCGCAGCATGTAGGTCTTGCCGATGCCGGTCTCCTCAGCCGGCGTGCCGTAGAGGCGAATCGTGCCCTTCACGCGCCCGGCCTCGATCGCCTGCTTGACGGCAATCGCCGCGGCCGTGCTCGCGGTGCCGAACACGCTGTGTCCGCACCCGTGACCGGCGCTCGCGCCCGCGCGTTCCTGCCGTTCCGGCGCGGCGTCCTGCGACAGCCCCGGCAGCGCGTCGTACTCGGCGAGGATGCCGATGATCGGCCGCCCGCTGCCGTACGACGCGACAAACGCCGTCGGCATCCCGGCCGCGCCGGACTCCACCGAGAACCCGTTCGATGTGAGCAGGGCCATGAGCTCGGCCGAGGACTTGTGCTCCTCGAGTCCGGTCTCCGCGTAGGTCCAGATCTTCCTGTTCACCGCCTTGAGCGTGTCGGCGTTGGCGTCAACCCACGCGAGGGCGGCCGTCTTGGCCGCCGCGCCTGGCGGCGATGCCGGTGTCTGGCCGGTCGACACGGCGGCCGTCAGGGCAACGGCCGCCAGCACCACGAAGGTCAGTTGTCGCATGCGCAGTACCTCCCCAGGGTCGCGATGTTCACGGTGTCCCCGGCCACAGTATACTGGGGCCGCCATCGCAGGGAGTGACGCGCATGTCCATGGACCGCAAGAACATCTCATCCGGCACGAAATGGGAGCCCATCGTCGGCTACTCCCGCGCCGTGCGCATCGGCGCCCACGTTCACGTGGCGGGCACGACGGCCACCGACGAGACCGGCAAGATCGTCGCCCCGGGTGACGCCTACGCCCAGACCGTCCAGGCGCTCAAGAACATCGAGACGGCGCTGCACAAGGCGGGCGCGACCATGCGCGATGTCGTGCGCACGCGCCTGTTCGTGACCGACATCGCGCGATGGGAAGAGGTGGGCCAGGCGCACGGCGAGATCTTCAAGGACATCCGGCCGGCCTCGACGCTCGTCCAAGTGTCTCGCCTGGTCGATCCCGACATGCTCGTCGAGATCGAGGCCGACGCCTATATCGCGATCTGACCGGGCCGATGCGCCACGGATTCTCTCTCCTCGGGTTCGGCGCCGCCCTGCTGGCCGCCGCGTGCGCCGTCGCGTGCGGCGCCGCGCCTCAAGTCGACGAGGTCGTGCTCGGCGCCACGTTGCCGCTCACCGGCAAGGAATCGCGAGCCGGCCTCTACTTCAGGAACGGCTACACCCTGGCCGTCGACGAGGCGAACGACGCCGGCGGCGTGCTCGTCAAGGGCCTCAAGCGACGCCTGAAGGTCCGCCTCGAGATCGTCGACGACCAGAGCGACTCGACGACGGCGGTGCAGTTGGCCGAGCAGCTCATCACGGTGAAGAGGGTCCAGGCGCTTCTCGGCACCTACGAGACCAAGCTGACGCTCGCGCAAAGCGTCGTGCCGGAGCGCGAGCAGATTCCGTACGTGACCGGCGGGGGCGGCGCGAGCGAGATCTACAAGCGCGGTTTCACGTGGGTCTTCGGGCTGCTCTCGTCGGTCGAGGCGATGGGCGCCACGCTGATGGACTGGCTGGCGGTCGAGCAGGACGCCGGCCGGCTGCCGCGCCCGCTGCGCGTCGCGCTCGCCTGGGAGAACACCGCGCACGGGCAGGACTTCCGCAACGGCGTCGCCGGGCGCGCGCACGCGGTCCCCGAACGTTTCGTCCTCGCGCTGAACGAGTCCTTCGACCTCAACGCGAAGGATTTCACCCCGCTGATGCTCAAGCTGCAATCGGCGCAGGCCGACGTGTTCCTGTCGGACAGCCACTACCCCGATTTCGTTCTGCAGCACAGGACCTACCTGCAGATGAAGCTGTCGCACGCCGTCGTGTCGTACGGCCCCCGCGGCACCGAAGCGTCCGCGCGCGAGACGCTGGGCGCGGGCGTCGACTACCTGGTGAGCGGACAGTGGTGGACGCCCGAGTTGCCCTACCCGGAGTCGAAAGCGTTTCTGAGGAGATACACGGAGCGATTCGGCGACGCGAGCAGCTACTATCCCGGCCTCGCGTACGAAACGGCGCGGACGCTGCTGGCCGCGATCGAGGCCGCGGGCTCGCTCGATCCGATCCCCATCCGCAACGCGCTCGTCCAGATGAACCGCGAGGGCGCCATCATTCCGGGCCGCCGCGTGTACTTCCCCGAGAGGACGGGCCATCAGATCGACAACCCGTCGGTGCTGGTGCAGAACATGCCCGACGGCAGCGCGCGCATCATCTACCCGCCCGACGCCGTGACCGGCGAGGCGGTGGTACCGAGGCCGAAGTAGTCGACAGGCGGCAGTCAACAGTCGTCAGTCAACAGTCGACGGTCGACTGTCGACTGACGACTGGCGGCTGACGACTGGCGGCTGACGACTGTCGACTGCCGACTCGTATGCACACCCTCGGGAGCGTTCTCCTCTTCGGCCTGCTCCTCGGCGGCGTCTACGCCACCATGGCGTACGGGCTCGGCCTCATCTACGGCGTCATGCGCATCGTCAATCTCGCGCACGGCGCCGTGCTGATGCTCGCGGCGTACGCGGCCTACGCGCTGAACGCGCGCTGGGGACTCGACCCGTTCCTCACACTGCCGCTGGTCGTGCCCGCAGCCTATGTGGCGGGCGTGGCCCTGTACGTCGGCCTGGTGCGCCACGTCGCGAGCGGGCCGCCGATGGCGTCGCTGCTCCTGCTCTTCGGCGTGTCGCTGTGCGCCCGCAATCTCGCATACCTCGTCTGGACGGGCGACGATCGATCCCTGACGCTGCCCCACAGCCTCGCGACCATCGCGCTCGGCGTGCCGGTCCCCCTGACGAAGCTGCTCGTCTTCGCCGTCGCGCTGGCCGCGACCGCCGGGCTGTGGGCGACGTTCCGTTTCACGCACTTCGGTCGATCGATCCGCGCGGTGGCGCAGGATCCGCTGGCCGCGGAGCTGACGGCGCTCAGCGTCGACCGGGTGTCGGCGCGCGCGTTCGGCCTCGGCACGGCCATGGGCGCGCTGGGCGGCGTGCTGTTGTCGAGCCTCTACGTGATCAACCCCGAGTTCGGCGGCGGATTCCTGCTCAAGAGCTTCTGCATCATCGTCCTGGGCGGCATGGACAGCATGGTCGGTATCTTCGCCGGCGCGCTGCTGCTCGGCGTGGCCGAGACGGCCGCCGGCGTGTACGGGGCCGCGGCGCTGCAGGACGCGGTGAGTTTCATCCTGCTCGTGGCGATTCTCGTCGTCAGACCAGGCGGCTTGCCCTCGCTCTTCCGGTCCTGAGCGTGCCGCGACGCAGATGTCCATCCGACTGACGCGCCCCGCGCTCGCACTCGCCGCGGTGGTGGCGCTTCTGGCGCTCGTGCCGCTGCTGCTCGACGCAGCCGGGGCGGCGCGCTACCTCCCGCGGCTTCTCGTCATCGGGCTGCTGTACGTGTCGTGCGCCGTGGCGTGGGATCTGGTCGGGGGCCTCGCCGGCCAGGTGTCGTTCGGCCACGCGACGTTCTTCGGCGTCGGGGCTTTCACCGCGGCGATCCTGGTTCGAGCAGGCGTGCCCCTGGCGATCACGCTCGCGCCCGCCGCCGCGCTCGCCGCCGCCTACGCCGCGCTCTGGGGATGGCCGTGCCTCCGGCTGCGCGGTCCGTTCTTCGCCATCGCGACGATCGGCGTCGGCGAAGCCACTCGTCTCGTCGCGCTCAGCCTGGAGACGGTGACCGGCGGCGCCACCGGCCTCACCCTGCCGGTCGCGGGCGGCCGGCACACGGCGTTCTATCTGGCGCTGGGGCTCGCGGCCATCGCCGTGGCGGCATCCTCCGGCATCAGACGATCGCGACTTGGCCTAGGGTTGTCGTGCATCCGCGAGGAGGTCGACGCGGCCGAAAGCATCGGCATTCCGATCGGACGGCTGCAGCTTCAGGCGCTGATGGTGAGCGCCGCGATCGTCGGCGCGGCGGGCGCCGTCTACGCACGCTACCTCTATTACGTGGAGCCGGGCGACGTCTTCTCGTTCAATCGCAGCATCGGGTTCATCCTGATGGCGATCATCGGCGGGGTGAACACATTGTGGGGACCCGCGGCCGGCGCGGTGCTGTTTCTCGCGCTCGAGCAGGTGCTGCTCTCGTCGTTTCCCAGCCTCCATCTCGGGATCTACGGCCTTCTGCTCATCGCCGTGATGCTCTTCGAGCCGCAGGGCCTTCTCGCCGCCGGGCGCCGCCTGCGCCTGCGCCGCGCGCCGCAGGCGTGACGCGACACGTGACAGATCTCCTCCGCCTCACCGGCGTGACGAAGGACTACGGGGGCCTGCGCGCCGTCGCGAACCTCACCTTGACCTTCGACGCCGATCAGATGACCGCCATCATCGGACCGAACGGCGCGGGCAAGACCACGCTCTTCTCGATGATTGCCGGCACGGTGGCGCCGTCGGCGGGTCGAATCGCCTTCCGCGCGCGCGACATCACCGGTCTCAGGCCGGATCGCATCTGCCGGCTCGGCATCGCGAGGACGTTTCAGATCGTGCGGCCGTTCTGGAACCTCGACGTCCGCGATCATCTCCGCGCCGCGGCGGCCTTCGGCGGGCACCGCAATCTCTCCGCGCGCGAGGTCAATGAGATCCTCGACCTCACCGGCCTGGCCGGACGGGCAGCGGACCGCCCACGCGCGCTCACGCTGGCGGGGTGCAAACGGCTCGAAATCGCCCGCGCGCTCGCGACCGGCGCACGGCTCCTGCTGCTCGACGAGACGATGGCGGGCCTGACGCCGGAGGAAACGCGCGAGGCGATCGCGCTCGTGCGCCACATACGGGAATCCGGACGCAGCGTCATGCTCATCGAGCACGTGCTCAGGGCCGTGACCGACCTCTGCGACCGCGCGATCGTGCTCGACTACGGGGAGGTCATCGCCGACGACGCGCCGGCAGGCGTGCTGGTGGACCCTGCGGTCAGAAAGGCGTACCTCGGAGAAGACTGACGATGGCTGAGTCTGATTGCTGATTGCTGATCGCTGATTGCTGATTGAAGACCGTGTCCAACGCCCTGTTGTCGGTCAGTGACCTGTCCGTGTCGTACGGTCCGATTCGCGCCGTGAGGGGCGTTTCGCTCGAGGTCCGCCGTGGCGAGATCGTCCTCCTGGCGGGCGCGAACGGCGCCGGCAAGACGACGCTGCTGCGGGCGGTCTCCGGCGTGGCGCCGATCGCGAGTGGGGCGATCGTGTTCGACGGCCAGCCCGTCGCGGGGTGGCCGGCGCATAGGGTCGCCGCGCTCGGCGCGCGCCACGTGCCCGAAGGGCGACGGGTGTGGCCGCAACTCACCGTTCATGAGCATCTGGACCTGGCGTGGCATTCCCTGCCGCCGGCGCGCCGGCGGACCCTTCGCGACCAGATCGCCGCGCTCTTCCCGCGGCTGCCGGAGCGCTGGAGACAGCGCGCGGGCAGCCTGAGCGGCGGCGAGCAGCAGATGCTCGCGATCGCGCGCGGCCTCGCCGCCGATCCCACGCTCCTGATGATCGACGAGCTGTCGCTCGGCCTCGCGCCAGCAGTGGTGCGCCAACTCTACGACGCGCTGGCGCGCATCAACGGCACAGGCGTGACGCTGCTCCTCGTCGAGCAGGTGCTGCCGCAGGCGCTCGCGATCGCCCACCGCGGGTACGTGCTCGAGACCGGGCGCGTGGTCGTGGCCGGCACGGCCGAAGAACTGCGCGCGAGCGAGGCCGTGCGAAAGGCGTATCTGACGGTGTGATCGACACGGGGACGAGTCATCGGAGGGAACCGAGGAGGGCGCGGAGATCACGGAAACGAACGAAGGATTGACCGCAGAGCTCACGGAGGTCACGGAGAATAGTTGGATCTTTTCTGTGGTCTCCGTTGCCTCTGCGGTCCATTCCTCTCCGTA
>CAYHSN010000142.1:0-8061 GCA_964359235.1 uncultured Vicinamibacterales bacterium
CGGTGGTTTCACCGCGCGCGCCGGCACGGGGCCCGTCTGCTCGCGATCCTCGCCTCCGTCGTCGCGGCTGCCCTCGTGGCCACGCTCTCCATCGATCTCGGGCCCGCGCTGCGCGGGCAGGCCGAGCGCGGCGCTGCCGCGTACCTCAAACGCCCGATGCACATCGGCAAGCTGTCGGCCCGGATCTTCACGGGGCACTTCGTGCTCGACGATGTGGTCATCGAGGGCTTGAAGCCGGCGGATCGTCCGTTCCTCAAGGCGAAGCGGGTCACCGTGAAGGTGCCCTGGTGGACCGTGTTCACCGGCGAGCTGATCGTCGACTCGGTTCACATGACCGACTGGGACATGGTGATCGAGGTCTTCCGCGACGGGAAACACTCGATGCCGAAGCTCACGCCCGAGCGGCGGCCGGAGGGCCCGCGCCGCTTCGTGACGACGGCGCGCGAGGTGCGGACCGAGCGTGGGCAGTTGACGTTCGAGGATCACGGCACGCCGTGGGGCGTCGTGTGCCGCAATCTCTCGGTGGCCGTCGTGCGCTCGCGCGGCGAGTATCGGGGCCGCTCGTCGTTCTCCGGCGGCACCATCCGGATCCAGGACTACGTCCCGATGGGCGCGGCCATGGAGACCGGCTTCAGCATCGATGGCGGCCGACTCCATCTCGATCGCATCGACCTCATCACCGACGGCGCGCGATCGACGCTCACCGGCGACGTCGATGTGGTCCGGTGGCCCGAGCAGCGCTATCAGGTGCGATCGCGGGTCGACTTCCCGCGCATGCGCGAGATCTTCTTCGCACGCGAGTCGTGGCGGCTCGCGGGCGAGGGCGACTTCGAGGGCACGTTTCATCTCTTCAAGGGCGGCCGCGAGCTGAAGGGCCGGTTCTCGAGCGGCCTGGCCGGCGTCAACGAGTATCAGTTCCCGGATCTCGAAGGGTCGCTGCTGTGGCTGCCGGATCGGTTCGAGGTATCCGACGCGACCGCGCGGTTCTTCGGCGGACGCACGGCGTTCCGCTACGAGCTCGCTCCCATCGGGACGCCGGGCGGCACGCCCGCCACGTTCGACGCGACCTACGAGGACGTCGACCTCGCCACCTTCAGCGACTTCCTGGGCATCGCGGGCGGCCTGCGGCTCGCCGGCCGGGCCTCGGGCCACAACCTGCTCCAGTGGCCGCTCGGGCGCTTCTCCCAGCACCGCGGCGGGGGCGAGCTGCGGGCGCAGCCGCCGCCGGGTGTGCGCCTCGCCGACCGCACGCTGGCGCCTGACGTGGTGGTCGAAGCGGAGGCCCGCGAGCCCGAGACAGGTCCCTTCAATCCGGCGCGCGCTTCTGGCGACGTGCCGGTCGGCGGCCGGGTGACCTACGAGTACGGCCCCGACACGATCACGCTCGAGCCGAGCGTCGTGGCGACGCCGACCACCCACGTCGAGTTCGCGGGCGAGACGGCGTACGGCGATCGATCGCGGATTCCGTTCCACGTCACGAGCGCCGACTGGCAGGAGAGCGATCGGCTGCTGGCGGCCCTGATGACGGCGTTCGGCTCGCCGACCTCGGCCGTTCCGGTCGGTGGGTACGGCGAATTCGACGGCGTGATGCTGAAATCGTTCAGCGCGCCCCGCGTCGAAGGCGTGTTCACCGCGCGGCACATGCGCGCGTGGGACGTGGCGTGGGGCCGGACCACCGGACGGGTCGTGATCGAAAACAGCTACGCCGACGTCACCGACGGTGTGGTCGTCGACGGCGGGTCGAGCATCGCGGTGGACGGCCGCTTCTCGCTCGGGTACCCGCGGCGCGACTCGGGCGAAGAGCTGAACGCCCGCGTGCGAATCGATCGACGGCCGCTCGCGGACCTGCGTCATGCGTTCGCGCTGGACGACTACGACGTGACGGGTCTCATGTCCGGCGAGTTTCACGTGTACGGGAAGTACGAGCGGCCTTTCGGCTTCGGTCGCATGACGGTTGACGACGGCGTGGCGTACGGCGAGCGGTTCGAGCGCGCGATCGGCTCGCTGCGCTTCGAGGGTGAGGGCGTACGGATCGACGGCATCGAGATGACGAAGGGGTCGGGCGCCATCACGGGCGCCGCGTATCTCGACTGGGAGGGCAACTACGCGTTCAACGCCGACGGCCGTCGCATCCCCGTGGAGCACGTGCAGGCGCTCGCCGTGCCGCGCGCGCCGCTCTCGGGCATGCTGCAGTTCACCGCTTCGGGCAGCGGCAACTTCGAGGCCCCGCGTTATGACGTGAAAGGCCGGATCGCCGACCTCTTCGCGGGCGACGAAGGCATCGGCCAGATCACCGGACGCCTGTCGGTGCGCGGTGAGCTGCTGACGCTCGAGGTCGAGGGCGCCTCGCCGCGTCTGACCGTGTCCGGATCGGGGCGCGTCGCGCTGACGCCGCAGGGCGACGCGGAACTCACGTTCCGGTTCGCCGACACCTCGCTCGATCCGTACGTGCGGTTCTTCGAGCCGCGGCTCTCGCCGTTCACGACGGCCGTCGCGAGCGGCACGCTGCGCGTCGTCGGCGAGCTCGCCAATCCGGCGCACCTGCGCGTGGACGGGCGCGTCGAGTCGGTCGCGCTGGAGCTCTTCGACTACCAGCTCCGCAACGACGGTCCGATCGAGCTCGCGCTCGATCAGCACGTTGTGCGCGTCGAGCGGATGAAGCTCCTGGGCGACGGCACCGCACTCGATGTGTCGGGTCGCATCGACATCGGCAACGAACGGATCGCGCTCGCCGCCACCGGCGACGCGAACCTCGGCATCCTGCAGGGCTTCTTCCGCAACATCCGCAGCTCGGGCGGCGCCGAGCTCACCGCCGAGGCGAGCGGGCCTCTGCGCGAGCCGGTCTTCTCGGGGAGCGCCGTCATCACCGACGGACGCATCCGGCACTTCGCGCTGCCGCACGGCCTCGAAGCGATCAACGGGCGCATCTCGTTCGACGCGGGCGGCGTGCGCATGGACGACGTGACGGCGCGCCTCGGTCAGGGCGACGTGCGGTTCGGCGGGCGCATCGCGCTCAAGGGCTACGTCCCGAGCGAATTTGGTCTGACCGCGTCGGGCGAGCGCATGCGGCTGCGGTATCCCGAGGGGTTCCGCTCGGAGATCGACGCCGATCTCGCCCTGCGCGGTCCGATCAACGATCCCCTCCTGTCAGGGACGGTCACGGTGCGCGACGCGGTCTACACGCGCCGGTTCGAGGGAATCGCCGATCTGCTGAGTCTCGGCGGCGAGCCGTCGTCCGACGCGCCCGCCGAAGCATCGCTCCCGATCCGCTACGACGTACGCATCGTCGCGTCGTCGACGCTGCGTATGGACAACAACCTGGCGCAGCTCGTGGCGAGCGCGGACCTGACACTGCAGGGCACGTACGACACGCCGCGCGTGTCCGGTCGCGCCGAGATCGAGCGCGGCGATGTGCGGTTCGAGGCCAACCGGTACCGCGTGACGCGCGGCACGATCGACTTCACGAACCCGACGCGCATCCAGCCGTTCTTCGATGTCGAAGTCGAAACGCGCGTGCGCGTGCCGGGCCAGACCTATCGCGTCACGTTCCGGGCCACCGGCACCGCCGACCGCTGGGTGCCCGAGTTCTCGTCCGACCCGCCCCTGCCCGCCGCCGACGTGATCGGGTTGCTGCTCGGCGAGGTCACCGATCTGCAGGACGCGGAGTATCGGGCCCTGCGAACGCGCGAGCGCTCGGAGCAGGCGCTGGTCTCAGGGGCCGCGAGGGTGCTCGCCAGCCCCATCTCGTCGGGCGTGGGCCGTGCGGTCGAGCGGACGCTGGGCATCGACACCGTGCAGATCACGCCGCTCGTGGGCGATCTGACCACGCAGACGCTCAATCCGGCGGCCCGTGTGACGATCGGCAAGCGCGTCTCGAGCCGGGTGTTCCTGACCTTCTCCCGCGCCCTCAACGCGGCCTACAACGACCAGATCATCCTCCTGGAATACGATCAGAGCGACCGCCTCTCGTGGATCGTGTCGCGGAACGAGGATCGCACCTACGCGCTCGACTTCCGCGTGAGACACGTCTTCTGATGCCGTTACTCCCCCTGACACGAGACGCGGCGTCCCGCTCGTCGGTGTCCCGGATCGGACTGGGCCTGTCCCTGCTCGTGCTGGTCGCGGGCGCCGCGCGCGCGCAGGCGCCGCCCGGGGCGCCGTACGTCGGCCGGACGGTCACGGCGGTCCGCCTCGAGCTCGAAGGCCGTGAGATCGCCGAACCGGCGATCATGGATCTCGTCGAGACCCGGACCGGACAGCCGCTCTCGCTCGCCAGGGTGCGCGACAGCATCACGCGGCTTTTCAACCTCGGCCGGTTCCAGGATATCCAGGTGGAGGCGACGGCTGACGGCGACGGCGTGACGCTGCGTTACGTCTTGGTACCGCTGCGCGCCGTCGAGCGCATCGTGTTCCGGGGGACGCCAGGGCTCGCGGCGTCCCGCCTGCGCGCTGCGCTGGAAGAACGCTTCGGCGGCACGCCGACGATCGGCCGGGCGACGGCTGCGGCACGCGCGCTCGAAGATCTGTACGCGAGCGCAGGATACCTGCGCGCGCGGGTCGAACCCTCGGCGGAGGCGTCGGCGGCCGGTCGGGGCACGGCGCTCGCCTTCGACATCGACGCGGGTCCCCGCGCCCGCATCGGCGAGCTGGCCGTCGTCGGGACACCGCCCGTCGCACCGGCGCAACTGCTGGACCGGCTGGACGTGCGAAGCGGCGAGTACTACGACCGCGAGAAGCTGGACCGTGGCCTCGGCAAGTACGTGGCGGACCTGCGCAACCGCGGCTACTACGAGGTCGCCGCCGAGCACACGACGGCGCTTCGTGACGACGGCACCGTGGTCGATCTCACGATCGACGTGCGATCGGGTCCGCTCGTGAGCGTGTCGTTCGAAGGCGATCCGCTGCCGCAGAACCGGATCGCCGCGTTCGTGCCGGTCGCCCGGGAAGGCTCGGTCGACGAGGACCTGCTCGAGGACTCGGACCGCCGCATCGAAGAGTACCTGCGCGAACAGGGCTACTGGCGGGCCGCGGTGGCGCACCGCCGCACCCCGATCGAGGGCCGGCTCACGATCGTGTTCTCCGTGAAGAAGGGCGATCGGGTCCACGTGGCCGAGGTGGCGATCACCGGCAATCGCACGGTCGCGACGAGCGAGCTGGGCCCGCGCCTACGGTTCAAGCCGGGTGAGCCGTTCGTAGCGGCCCGGCTCGACGCCGACGTGACGGCCATCGAGGGCTATTACCGCAGGCTCGGGTACGCGCAGGTGAGGATCGACACGAGCGTCGAGCCGGAGCCGGCCGATCGCCTTCCGCCAGGCGGCGAGTCCGTCACGCCGCGCGTCACGATCGAAGAAGGCCCGCGTACGCTCGTCGCAAGTCTCGTGTTCGAGGGCAACCAGGTGGTGAGCGAAGCCGATCTGCGCGGTGTCATGAGCACGGCGCCCGGCCAGCCGTACTACGAGCCGCAGGTGGCCGCGGACCGGGACGCCGTTGCCGTGCTGTACCTCAACCGCGGATACCGGTCGGTGCAGGTGCAGGTGGCGCGTGAATTCGACCAGGATCGCTCGAGCGTCGCGCTGGCGTTCAGAATCGAGGAAGGGCCGCTGTCGATCGTCGATCACATCCTCATCGTCGGCAACACGCGCACGAAGACGAGCACGATCGAGCACGAGCTGCTGCTGAGGCCTGGCGATCCGCTTGGGCTCGACGCGCTCATCGAGAGCCAGCGGCGGTTGGGCGCGTTGGGCCTCTTCCGCCGCGTACGGATGACCGAGCTGGAGCACGGATCGGGCACGCGACGCGACTTGCTGGTGGTCGTCGAGGAGGCGCCCGCCACGACGCTTGGATACGGCGGCGGCGTCGAAGGCACGCGGCGCCTGCGCACGAACCCGGAAGGCGGCCCGGCCGAGGAGCGCTTCGAGATCGCCCCCCGGGGTTTCTTCGAGATCGGGCGGCGCAACCTCTGGGGCACGAACCGGTCGATCGACCTGTTCACCCGCGTCAGCGTGCGGTCGAGCGACGATCCGAACGTCCCGGTGGGCGAAGACCCAAGCGCCGGATTCAAAGAGTACCGTGTCGTCGGCAGTTACCGCGAGCCGCGAGCATTCAAGCGCAACGTGAGCATCCTCGCCAGTGCATTTCTCGAGCAGGGCGTGCGCACCAGCTTCAACTTCAACCGGAAGGGCTTCAACACGGAGCTCTCGCGGCCCGTGACGCCCATCCTGCGCCTGAGCGGCCGCTACTCGGTCAACTACACGCGGCGGTTCGACGAGCGCATCAACCCGAAGGACCTGTCGCTCATCGACCGGCTGTTCCCCACGGTGCGCCTCTCGACGTTCTCGGTCAGCGCGGTGCGCGACACGCGCAACGACGCCGTCGATCCCACGCACGGCGCCCTGGCCATCGTCGACGGCGAGCTGGCGCTGCGGGCCATCGGCTCCGAGGTCGGCTTCGCCAAGACCTACCTCCAGGGCTTCGTCTACCGGAACCTGTTCGAACACGAAAACCGTCGCGCCGTTGTCGCGCTCGGCGCCCGCGTGGGGCTGGCGACGGGATTCCGGCGCGAGGTCGAGGTCAGATACGCGCCGGGTACAGGGGAGGCGGGGGTCGAATATCCGCCGATCCTGACGCCGATCGACGATGTGCCGGTGAGCGAACGCTTCTTCGCCGGCGGCGACACCACCGTGCGCGGGTTCACGCTCGATCGGCTCGGCACGGCCGAGACGATCGATCAGAACGGCTTCCCGAAAGGCGGCAACAGCCTCGTCGTACTCAACGCCGAGCTGCGCGTGCAGCTCCGGCGCGGATTCGGCGTGGTGGGCTTTCTCGACGCCGGCAACGTGTTCGCACGCATCGGCGACCTCACGTTGACCGACCTGCGATTCAGCCCGGGCCTCGGGTTGCGGTATCAATCGCCCATCGGCCCGGTTCGTGTCGACCTCGGGTTCAAGCTCGATCGGCAGCCGTGGGAGCGCCGGCTGACGGCGTTTCACTTCAGCTTCGGCCAGGCGTTCTGACGATGATGGGCGCGCAACTGACACGGCTCGTGACCGGCACCCTGCTGGCGATGGCGCTCGGCGCGTCGGCGGGTGCGGAGGTGATCGATCGTGTGCTCGCCATCGTCGGCGGGCAGGTCGTGACGTTGTCCGACGCGCACGCGGTGCTCGCGCTCAAGCGGGTCGATCCGGCGGATGAGCCCGATCCGATCGGCGCGGCGCTGTCGTACCTGATTGACCGCCGTCTTGTGCTGGCGGAGGTCGATCGGTACATGCCGCCCGAGCCGGACGAGGCGGCGATCGAGAAACGGATTGCCGCCATCCGGAGCGCACTCGCGCCCGACGCGGCGTTCGCTCCAGCGCTCGCGCGTGTGGCGCTCGACGAGGCACGCCTGCGCGCCCTCGCCCGCGACGATCTGCGCATCGACGTCTATCTCGCTCAGCGGTTCGCCGCCCTTGTGCTAGGCGACGACGACGTGGAACGCTACTACCGGGAACACGCCGCCGACTTCACGCGCGAGGGCGTGCTGGCGCCGCTCGAGGACGTGCGCGGGGAGGCGCGGCGCAGGCTGGCGGCCGAGCGCCGTACGCGGCTCATCGCCCAGTGGATCGCCGATCTCCGGCGGCGCGTTGACGTCAGCGTCCTGTATCTGCCGGCGAAGCCCGGCGCGCCGCGCTGACCAGACCCGGTGCGACAGTCGATGACTGCCATGGGCCCAGCGAAATCGGGCATGGATCGCGAGCGCGTCCTCATCGTCGAAGACGACGCGGCGACGCGCGTCGGACTGCTCAAGCAGAAACTGCAGGAGGCACCCGGCGCCGACCCCGGGCTGATGCGCGACGGCGAGATCGCGGTCGAGTCGACACCCGGGCGCGGGACGACGTTCAGGATGCGGCTGCCGCAGACGTAGGAACGAGGAACGAGGAACGAGTGGCGGGCGAGGAGGAGGCGCGAGGGCTCCCTCGTTCCTCATTCCTCGTTGCTCGTTCCTCATTCCTCGTTCCTTCAAGGAGGTAGAATGCGCGTATGCGGCGCGTCCTGATCGTCGTCGTCGCGGTCACCTCGCTC
>CAYHSN010000143.1:0-8022 GCA_964359235.1 uncultured Vicinamibacterales bacterium
TCTGTGGTTCATGCTCTGTGCCCTCGCAGCCCTGGCGACTTCCGCCACGGGCTGTCAGGGGTTCGACGTCGTCCAATCTTACATGGAAAGCGCGAGAGGCGCGGGGGATCAGGCCGAGGCGGCGCGGCCCGCATGACCGTCGCGCGACCCGTGTGATACGATCGAGGCCGTCATCTGTTCCGGCGAGCCAGCGCGTCGAGCGCACGGGCGTAGTCGCGCGGCGAATTCACGTTGAAGAGCAGCGTGCCGTCCGGATCGAAGGCGGCGAGCTCGTCGGGACCGATCTCGCAGACGCGCACGCCGGCGGCGACGACGTCGGCGGCCTTCAGGCGCCCCGCGTCGAGCAGCCGGCGAATCGGGTCGGCGCACGCGCGCGCGTACGACGCGCAGAGCGGTTCGTAGCCGCCGGCCGACCGGGGGATCGCGAGATCGACGTCGCGTCCGCGCGCCGCCAGGTGGCGCAGGAACGGCGCCGTGAGAAACGGCATGTCGCACGCAAGGACGAGGGTTTGTGGCGCCGGCGAGGCGAGAAGCGCGGTGTAGACGCCGCCGAGCGCGCCGGTCCCCGGTCGCGCGTCGATCACGGTCGGCACGCCGAGTGGCGCGTAGCGGTCCGGCTGGTTGGTGACGATGAGCACATCGCCGGTCACCTCGCGCAGCACGGCGAGCTGCCGATCGATGATGCGGGCGTCGCCGATCGGCAGCCCGCCCTTGTCGCGCCGGCCGAAGCGTGTGGCCTCGCCGCCGGCCAGAATCGCCGCCGCGATCATGAGCCGCCGTCTCCGTTCCGTCACGCCGGGAGCGGCCGTCAGGCCGGCCGATCGGCGAGCGACTTCGCACATTAGCAGAATTCACGCACGAACAGAATAATGTCCGACGCGAGAATCGGGCGGGTCCTCGCCGCGAGCCTGCACCAGGCGATTGTCGACGTGCTGCCGACGCGGCTCGATTTCTACGAGCACTGGCTGCACTCGAACGGCCTGCGGCAGGGCGGCATCGGCCTGGCGCCGATGTCGGCGGTGCTCGGCTTTCTGCGGGCCGAGGGCGAGCCGTATGGGCGGGTCATGGCCCGCGCGGGCGACTGCGCCGCCGAGTGGATGGTGGAGGAGATGCCGGCGCTCAAGCGCCGCGTCGTCGCGGCGCTGCCCGCGCCGCTTCGTCTGCGAACCGCGCTCGGCGTGGGGCGCGCGCTCGTCAGGCGCACCTATCCACCGAGCCGCGCGGTCGCCACCGTGTGCCGCGGCACGGCGCGCGTCGATGTGCGTCGATCCCTGTTCTGTGACGTGCGGGAGGCGGGGCCCGTGCCGCTGTGCGGATTCTACGCGGCCGCCTTCGCGCGCGTGCTCGACCTGTTCGCGCTGCGGGCGGACGCCGGCATCCTCACGTGCCGCGCGACGGGCGCCGACGCCTGCACCTTGTCGATTGTCGTCCGCCCGCAGTCGGCTGCCGGCGGACCGGACGCGCCCTGATGCCGATGCGCGCGCTGCTGCCGTGGGTCCTCGTGCTGCTCGCGCCGGGTCTTGCCGGCGCGCAATCGGCCGGTCCGATTCTCGTCATGCCGTTCGACCGGACCGGGGGCGATTCGCACCTGCAGTGGCTCGGCGAGGGCGCCGCGGTCGTCATCGCCGACGATCTCAACGCGCTCGGCGCGAGCGCGCTGACGCGTCCCGAGCGCGTCGACGCGTTCGAGCAACTCAGCCTGCCGGCGTCGGCGCCGCTGAGCCGCGCGACGGTCATCAAGGTCGGCCAGCTGCTCGGAGCCTCGGAGGTGATCGTCGGGTCTCTCGAGGTGCGTGACGCCGTGCTGACCGTGCGGGCGCGCGGCATCGAGCTCGAGGCTGGACGCCAGCGGTCGGAAGTGGTCGAGACCGGACCGCTCGGCGAGCTGTTCGGGATCTTCGGGCGCGTCTCGCGCCGCCTGCTCGAGGTCACGGACAGCCGCGGGCGCACAGGGACAGCCGGGATCGCCACCCCGCCCGTCGAGGCGTTCGAGCAGTACATCAAGGGGCTCGTCGCCGAGACACCGGCGAGCCAGGCGAGATTCCTCGAGCGTGCGATCGAGCTGCATCCCGCGTACGACGCGGCGCGGCTCGCCCTGTGGACCGTGCGGAGCGAGCAGAACGATCACGCCGGCGCGCTCGGCGCCGTGCGTGGTATGGCTGCCGGCTCGCCCTTCGCGCGGGGCGCGCGCTTCGACGCGGCGCTCTCGCTCATGGAACTCGCGCGGTACGACGAGGCGTTCACCGAACTGACGGCGCTCGCGGCCGAGCGGCCGGCCGCCGCGCTCGACAACAACCTCGGCGTCGTTCAGCTCCGGCGGGGTGACGCGCCGCAGGCGGGTCTCCCGACCTACTTCTTCACGAGGGCGGCCGACACCGAGCCCGGCCAGCCGGACTATGCGTTCAATCTCGGATATGCGTACGCGCGGCAGCGTGACATGGAGGCGGGGCGCTACTGGCTGCGCGAGGCGGTGCGGCGCAATCCGGCCGACGCTGACGCGCACTTCGTGCTCGGCCTCGCGCTCGACTCGACCGGCGGCCGCGTGGAGGCCGCGCGCGAGCGCGAGCTGGCGCGGCAACTCTCGGCTCGCTACGAGGAAGCGGAGGCTCGCGGCCGGAACGACACGCTGCCGCGCGATCTCGAGCGGGTGAAGCGCACGCTCGAGACCCCGCGCGGCGCGCAGGTCGACGCGGCGATCGTTGGCACGCTGCAACGCGAGCAGGACGAGCTGGCGCGGTTCCACCTGGATCGCGGGCGCCGGCTCGCCCACGAGCAGGACGACCGCGGGGCCATCGCGGAGCTGCGCCGAGCGATCTACCTGTCGCCGTACCTGAGCGACGCGCACCTGCTGCTCGGCCGCGCCTACGTGCGTTCGGGCCGGTCGCGGGACGCCATCGACGCGTTCAAGATCGCCATCTGGAGCCAGGAGACCGTCGTCGCGCGGCTCGACCTGGCCCGGGCGTACCTTCAGGTGGAAGACGAGGCGGCCGCACGCGCGGAGGTCGAGCGGGCGCTGGCGCTCGACCCGACGTCGGCCGAGGCCAAACGTGTGCTCGCCGAGATCGAGCGGCGCGGCGGCCGCGAGCCGCGGGGAGGTGCGTCATGAGGCCGGCGGCTGCGCGCATCCGTTTCGCGTTCGCCGGGGCGTGGTGCCTCACGCTGGCGCTCGCGCCCCTGGCGGCGCGGCAGACCGCACCGGCCTCGTCGCCGCCGCTCGTCTACGCGGCCGAGGTCGACGCGATCATCCACCCCGTGACGGCGGAGTACATGATCGGCACGATCGATCGCGCGAGCGCGGCGGGCGCGGCGCTCGTCGTCTTTACGCTCCGCACGCCCGGCGGGCTTGTTGACTCGACGCTCGCGATCAACAAGGCCATCATCGCCTCCAGGACGCCCGTGGTCGTCTACGTGGCGCCCAGCGGAAGCCGGGCCGCGTCGGCCGGCTTCCTCATCACCATCGCCGCCGACGTCGCCGCCATGGCGCCGGGCACGCACATCGGCGCCGCCCATCCGGTGTCGGGCGGCGGCGAGAAGATGGACGAGGCGATGTCCAACAAGGCGGCGCAGGATGTCGCCGCACAGGCGCGCTCGCTGGCCGAGCAACGCCGGCGCAACGTCGCGCTGGCGGAAGAGGCGGTGACCAAGAGCCGGTCGTTCACGGATCAGGAAGCGCTCTCGGCCTCGCCGCCGCTCGTCGATCTGGTGGCGCCGACCTTCGACGATCTCCTGAAGCAGCTCGACGGCCGCACGATCACGCGGTTCGACGGACGCACCGTCACGCTGCATCTGGCCGGCGCCACGGTGCGGCGCGTCGAGATGAGCTGGCGCCAGCGTCTGCTCAGCGCCATCGCGCATCCGCAGGTCGCGTACCTGCTCTTCAGTCTCGGCACGCTGGGGCTGACGATCGAGTTGTGGAACCCGGGCGCGATCGTGCCGGGGATCGTCGGCGGCGTCTGCCTGCTGCTGGCGTTCTTCGCGTTTCAGATCCTGCCGGTCAACTACGCCGGGCTGCTGTTGATCCTCTTCGGGCTGATCCTGCTCGTGCTCGAGGTCAAGGTGACGAGCTTCGGTGTGCTCGCCGTCGGCGGCATCACCAGCCTGATCTTCGGATCGCTGATGCTCATGGACTCGCCGGTGCCCGAGCTGCGCCTCGGCCTGACCATCGTACTGCCCGTCTCGCTGGGGTTCTCGGCGGTCGTGCTCTTCCTCGTGCGCCTCGCCGTGGAGTCGCAGCGCCGCCGCGCGGTCACCGGCGAAGCGGGTATGATCGGCGAGACGGGACAAGCGCTCACGGCGATCGCGCCAGGCCGGGCCGGCCGCGTCTCGGCCCACGGCGAAATCTGGAACGCGACGGCGGACGAGTCGATCGCCGAAGGTGATGACGTGGCCATCACGGCGGTCCATGGATTGAAACTCACGGTTCGCCGCGCTGGCCCGGGTGGCGCGGCGCAAGGAGGCGCGTGATGCAGCAACCTCTGCTCATCTTCATCGGCATCGTCGTGCTCTACGTGCTGTCGGCCATCAAGATCCTCAACGAGTACGAGCGCGGCGTCATCTTCCGGCTCGGCAAGCTCCTGCCCGAACCCAAGGGGCCGGGGCTCATCCTGGTGTTCGCCCCCATCGACCGCATGGTGCGAGTGAGCCTGCGGATCGTCGTCCTCGACGTGCCGCCGCAGGACGTCATCACGCGCGACAACGTGTCGGTGAAGGTGAACGCCGTCGTGTACTTCCGCGTGATGGAGCCGCGGAAGGCGATCGTGGAGGTCGAGAACTACCACTACGCCACGTCGCAGCTCGCCCAGACGACGCTGCGGAGCGTGCTCGGGCAGGTCGAGCTGGACGGCCTGCTCTCGGCGCGCGAGCACCTGAATCAGACGCTCCAGCAGATTCTGGACACGCGCACCGATCCGTGGGGCATCAAGGTGTCGGCCGTCGAGGTCAAGCACGTCGACCTGCCGGCCGACATGCAGCGGGCGATGGCGCGGCAGGCCGAAGCCGAGCGCGAGAAGCGTGCTAAAATCATCCACGCCGACGGCGAGTTGCAGGCATCGGAGAAGCTGTCGCAGGCCGCGAAGGTCATCGCGATCGAACCCGTGACGATCACGCTCCGCTATCTGCAGACGCTCACCGAGATCGCGTCGGAGAAGAACTCGACGATCATCTTCCCGCTGCCGATCGAGCTGCTGAATCTGCTGAAGCCGGACAAGGACAAGGCGTGAGCGACGACGCGTTTCACGAAATTCAACTGAGCGGGAAGCAGATCGTCTTCCTGTTCATGGCGGCGACCGTCGTCTCCGTCGTGATCTTCCTGTGCGGCGTGCTGGTCGGGCGGGGCGTGCAGGCCGGGCGCGCCGCCCGCGAGGCCGATCGGGCGCCGGGCGAAACGGCGGCCGCCCCTGCCTCGGCGGCCGGTTCGCAGGGGCAGGCGACGGCCGGCGCCGACACGTTGACCTATCCGCAGCGCCTGCAAGGCGAGGCGCCCGTTGCCGAGAGTCTCAAGCCCCAACCCGCGCCGCCGCGGGGCGCGGCCGCGGCGCCTGCCGCGCCGCCGCCGGTTGTTGGGGGGGGCGGGGACGACGGCTGGGTGATCCAGGTTGCCGCGCTCCGCGATCGCGATGCGGCCATGGCGATCGTCAAGCGCCTGTCCGAGAAAGGGTATCCGGCCTTTGTGCTCGATCCGGCGCCTGGCGCGCCTGCGCCGGTGCATCGCGTGCGCGTGGGCCGGTACGCCGATCGCGCGGAGGCGGAGCGCATCTCGCGCCGCCTCGAGAGAGAAGAACAATTCAAGCCGCTGATTACCCGCTAGCAGTCCTGTCGGGCGCGCTTCTCGCGTTCAGCTTTCCGAAGTTCGGGCACCCGGCGTGCGCCTGGGTCGCGCTGGCGCCGCTCGTCGTGGCCGTCGTGCGCCCCTACCGGTTCGCGCGCGCCGGCGCGGCGCCGCCGGCGAAGCGTCGGGCGTTCGCGCTCGGACTCCTCGCGGGCGTCGTGTACTTCGCGGGTGCGTTGTACTGGCTGGTCGACGTGATGGCGCTCTACGGCGGCCTCGCGCTGCCGGTCGCGCTCGGCGTCGCGGCGCTGCTGGTGGCCTACCTCGCGATGTACCCGGCGCTCTTCGCGGTCGCCCTCGCGCTTCTCGTCCGGCGCTTCGGCACGCTGGCGCTCCTGGCCGCACCGGCGATCTGGGTGACGACCGAACTCGGACGGGCCGCGCTCATGACTGGTTTTCCGTGGGCCCTGCTCGGCGCGAGCCAGGCGACCTGGCTGCCGATCGCGCAACTGGCGAGCGTGACGGGCATCTACGGCGTCTCGACGCTCGTCGTGCTTGGCAACGTCGCTCTCGCGATGCTCATCGTCGGCGAAGGCCGCCGCCGTTCTGTCGTGCCGGCGATCGTGATCGTTTCCGTGCTGGGCGTGGCCGCGTGGGGCGGCGGACGGATGGCGCGCGGAACATTGCTGCAGCAGGGCGATCCGGTGAGCGCCGGAATCGTGCAGGGCAACTTCGCGCAGGAAGTCAAGTGGGACGAGTCGCTCGCGCCCGCCATCCTCGATCGCTACCTGAGCCTCAGCGCGGACGCGATCGGCCGCGGCGCCGAACTCATCGTCTGGCCCGAGTCGTCCGTGCCGTTTTACTTTCTCGGCAACCCGTCGGGCGCCGAGCGGATTCGGCGGCTCGCGCGCGAGACCCGCGCGCACGTGCTCGTCGGGAGCGACGAGTACGAAGTGCGGGCCCAGCCGAGCGGCGCCCCCGCCGCCGTGCGGCTCTACAATTCGGCGTTCCTGATTCGGCCCGATGGTGAGGTCGGCGGCGTCTACCGCAAGATGCGCCTGGTGCCGTTCGGCGAGTATGTGCCGCTCGAACGCCTGCTGTTCTTCGTGGCGCCGCTCGTCCAGGCGGTCTCGAACTTCTCGCCGGGCGATCGCGCCGCGCTGCTGCCGGTGGGCGGTCACCTGGTGAGCACCGCGATTTGCTACGAGGTGATCTATCCGGGCCTGATTCGGCGGTTCGTTCGAGAGGGCAGCGAGCTCCTGACGACGATCACGAACGACGCGTGGTTCGGGCGATCGTCGGCGGCCTGGCAGCACTTCGAGCAGGCGTCGATGCGGGCGATCGAAGAGGGGCGATACCTCGTGCGCGCCGCGAACACCGGGATCAGCGGCGTCGTGGACCCGTACGGCCGGGTGCTGCTGCGCACGGGCCTGTTCGAAACCGCGGTACGGGTGCAGGAGGTGCGCTTCCTGCGCGAGCGAACGATCTACAGCCGTGTCGGGGACGTCGTGGCATACGGGTGCGTGGCGCTGACGGCGGCGCTGCTGGTGGCCGCCAGACGGCGGCGCGGCGTGGCGGGCCGGCACTGAGGGGGAGCGATGGCGTTGACAATCGATGACTACGAGCGGCGGTACCAGGAACTCGTCAAGCGGACTTCGGACATCCGGAGTTATCTTTGACCCGCCGCCGCACGCCGAGGAGCTGGCGCGGCTCGACCAGCAGGCGTCTTCACCGGACCTCTGGAAAGATCAGGCGGCCGCGCAGCAGGTGCTGCAACGGCGCCGGCGGCTCGCCGAAGAACGCGAGCTGAGCGACACGCTCCGGAAGCGGGTCGACGATCTAGCCGTGCTCTTCGAGTGGGCTGAACACGGCGAGCCCGTCGAAGACGATCTGCGCGCCGGACTCGAAGGACTCGCGGCCGACCTCGAGACCGCCGAGGTCCGGAAGATGCTCGGGGGTGAGCACGATCGCAAGAACGCGATCGTGACGATCCATCCGGGCGCCGGCGGCACCGAGTCGCAGGACTGGGCCGAAATGCTCCTGCGGCTCTACCTCAAGTGGGCGGAGCGCCGCGGCTTCAAGCGCGAGATCATCGACCTGCAGCCCGGCGACGAGGCGGGCATCAAGAGCGTGACGCTCACCGTGACCGGTGAGTACGCCTACGGGCTGCTGCTCGCCGAGGCCGGCGTGCACCGGCTCGTGCGCATCTCGCCGTTCGATCAGGCCGCCCGGCGGCACACCTCGTTCGCGTCGGT
>CAYHSN010000144.1:0-7911 GCA_964359235.1 uncultured Vicinamibacterales bacterium
GCTGCGGGCTCCGCGCAGCAGCCGTTCACCGTGCACGACCTCATCGCGATGGACCGCGTGTCCGGTCCGGTCGCCTCGCCCGACAAGACGCGCGTGGTCTTTGCCGTGAGCGCGCTGGATCTCGAGGCCAACCGCCGCCGCACCGATCTCTGGCTCGTCGGCGCCGACGGCACGGGCCTGCGCCGTCTGACGAGCCATCCCGCGACCGACACGAGCCCGCTGTGGAACGCCGACGGGAACGCGATCTGGTTCCTGTCGAGCCGCTCCGGCTCGATGCAGGTCTGGAAGACGCCGATCGCCGGCGGCGAGGCCGTGCCGGTGACGAACCTGCCGCTCGACGTCGGGAGCTTCGCCGTGTCGGCCGACGACACGCTGCTCGCGGTCAGCCTCGAGGTGTTCCCCGACTGTGACGCGATCGAGTGCACCACGAAGCGCCTCAAGGAACGGGAATCGCGCCAGGCGACGGGCCAGCTCTTCGACACGCTCTTCATCCGGCACTGGGACACCTGGGCCGACGGCCGCCGCTCGCACGTCTTCGTCGTTCCCGTCGCGGGCGGGACGCCAGTCGATGTCATGAAGGGCATGGACGCCGACTCGCCGTCGAAGCCGTTCGGCGGATCGGAGGAATTCACGTTTACGCCCGATGGCCGCTCGATCGTGTTCACCGCGCGCGACGCTGGACGCGAGGAGGCCTGGTCGACGAACCTCGATCTCTTTGTCGCGCCGGTTGACGGCTCGGCCCGGCCGCGCAACCTGACGGCCGCGAACAAGGCCACCGACACCGCGCCGGTGTTTTCCCCGGACGGCCGGACGCTCGCGTACCGCGCGATGGCGCGTCCGGTCTATGAGGCCGACACGCTGACGATCACGCTGCGGGCGTGGCCGGATGGACCCGAGCGCACGCTGGCGGCCGATTGGGATCGATCGCCGGACGAAGTCGTGTGGTCGGCGGACGGCAAGACGATCTACGCGACGGCGGCGAACCTGGGCCAGACGTCGCTCTTCGCCATCGACGTCGCGACGGGCGAGGTCCGAACCATCCTCAAGGACGGGCACGTCACCAACCCCGTCGTCGCCGGCGATCAGCTGGTCGTGTCGATCGATCACTTCCGCCGGCCGGCCGAGCTGCACACGGTGAAGCCCGACGGCTCCGCGCTGCGCGAGATCACGAGCATCAACGCACCGCGGGTCGCGAAGGTGAAGTTCGGCGAGCCGGAGCAGTCCACCTTCAAGGGCTGGAACGACGAGACGGTCTACACGTGGGTCGTGAAGCCGATCGACTTCGACGCGGCGAAGAAGTACCCCGTGGCGTTTCTGATTCACGGCGGGCCGCAGGGCTCGTTCTCGAACAACTTCCACTACCGCTGGAACGCGCAGAGCTACACGGCGGCGGGCTACGCCGTCGTGATGGTGGACTTCCACGGCTCGACCGGCTACGGGCAGGCGTTCACCGATTCGATCGGCGGCGACTGGGGCGGCAAGCCGCTCGTGGATCTGCAGAAGGGGCTCGAGGCGGCTCTGGCGAAGTACCCGTGGATGGACGGCACGCGCGTCTGCGCGCTCGGCGCGTCGTTCGGCGCCTACATGGTCAACTGGATCGCGGGCCAGTGGCCCGATCGGTTCCGCTGCCTGGTGAGCCACGACGGCAATCTCGACGAGCGGATGGCCTACTACGACACCGAGGAGCTGTGGTTCCCCGAGTGGGACCACCGCGGCACGCCCTGGGACAACCCCGAAGGCTACGCGAAGCACAACCCGATCGAGTACGTGAAGAACTGGAAGACGCCCATGCTCGTCGTCCATGGCGGCCGCGACTACCGCATTCCTGATACGCAGGGCATGTCCACGTTCACCGCGCTGCAGCGGCGGGGGATCCCGAGCCGGTTTCTGTACTTCCCGGACGAAAACCACTGGGTGCTGAAGCCTGCCAACAGTATCCTGTGGCACGAGACCGTGCTCGCGTGGCTGGATCGGTGGCTGAAGAAGGAGGTAGGAGGTAGGAGGTAGGAGGTAGGAGACAGGAGACCGCAGCGCATGTCTCTCCTCCCAATCGTCGGCGTGATCGGGCGGGAGGAAAACTCCTGCCTCCTATCTCCTATCTCCTGTTTTTTCCCACCCGAAACTTCTGCCTCGCTGCGATGTCGCCGAGCGCCTGGCGGACGGCCGCCTCGGTTGCGGGAGACGGATCGAGGCCGAGCGCGTCGACGAAATGCTGATACGCCGACGTGGGCTGGTCGAGCGCGTGAAGCTGGACCAGGCCCAGGCCGGCATGCGCGTCGGCGGCGCCATCACCGAGCGGGTAGTCGCGCAGGTGGCGCTGGTACACGACGACCGCCGCGCGCGCGTGGCCGTTGGCGCGGAGCCAGTTCGCCAGCGCGAGCGAATGGTCCGGGCTGAGCGCGCGCCGCACCTGGTCCGGCGCGAGCGAGAAGTACCGCGCGGCCGCCTCGTCCATGCGCCCGCCATCGAGGGCTTCCGCGATGGCCTCGCCGGGTGAGGTGGGCGCGGCCGCGACCTCCGCCGGCTCGCCCGCGACGCGGAACCCGGGCGGCCGTTTCCGCACCTCGCGCCGGTTCATGCCCCACGCCACGGCGAGCCCCGCGGCGAACCCGCCGATGTGCGCGCCGTACGCCACCCCGGCACCCTCGATTCCCCGCGTCGCGAGATACGGCAGCATGTTCTCGATGATGAGATACAGGCCCAGCACGATCCGCGCGGGCACGAGCAGGACGTTCGCGAAGAGCGGAAAGAGAAACACCCACAGCCGCACGCGGTTGTGGGGAAACCAGACGAAGTAGAACCCCAGCACGCCCGAGATGGCGCCCGAGGCGCCCACGACCGGGAAGGGCGACGAGGACGCGAAATACGCGTGGAAGAGCGTGGCCGCGACGCCCGTCGCCAGATACCAGAACAGGAACGCGATCGGTCCCAGCCGGTGCTCGACGTTGTCGCCGTAGATCCAGAGGAACAGCATGTTCCCGGCGAGGTGCATGAACCCGCCGTGCAGAAACATCGCCGTGATGAGCGTGAGCTGATGGGGATCGACGGGCCGGTACCCCCACGTGAACGTGAACAGGTCGTACGCCGAAAGACTCCGCAACACCTCGGTCCACGACACGCCGTCGGGCAAGAGCGGGCTGACGGCCCGGAGGTACTCGCGCAGGGCCGGATCGTCCAGGTTGGCCGCGGTGAAGCTGAGCGGCAGCGTGATGAACGCGTAGACCGCGACATTCGCCAGGATGATCGCGTAGGTGACGAACGGGATGCCGCGAGGGTTGGGCTCGTCGCCGAGGGGGATGAACATCCCCCGGCACTATAGCACCGGCGAAGCAGGAACGAGGAACGGGGAACGGGGAACGAGGAACGAGGAATGAGGAACGAGGAATGAGGAATGAGGAATGAGGAATGAGGAATGAGGAATGAGGAATGAGGAATGAGTGGACCTGGGGGCTCGGGGCTGAGGGCTGGAAGCTGGGGGCTGGAAGCCGGAGGCTGATAGAATGACAAGGCTTCAGTGATGCGCACGCGCCTGCTCGAGATCGCGTCGTCCGGATTCACCCTGCTGCTGGCGCTGTTGCTCGCGGCGGGCTCGTCCGGGTGTTCGCTGAAGAAGATGGCGCTCAGGAGCATGGCCGACACGCTCGCTCGGAGCGGCGACACGTTCGCCTCGGACGAGGATCCCGAGCTCGTGCGCGACGCCGTGCCGTTCTCGCTCAAGCTGATGGAGTCGTTGCTCGCCGACGTGCCGGAGCATCGCGGCCTGCTGCTGACCGCGTGCAGCAGCTTCACGCAGTACGCCTACGCGTTCGTGCAGGTGGACGCCTCGCTCATCGAGCAGGACGAATTCGAGAAGGCCGAGGCGATGAAGCTGCGCGCGCGCCAGATGTACCTCCGCGCGCGCGATTATTGCCTCCGCAATCTGGACGTCGCGTACCGCGGCCTCCAGCCGCACCTGACGACCGACCCGGCCGCGGCCGTGAAGGGGATCAAGGAGAAGGACGTGCCGGCGCTCTACTGGACCGGCGCGTCGTGGGGCGCGGCGGTCTCGCTCGGCCTGGACCGTCCGGATCTCATCGCGGATCTGCCGGCCGTGCGCGCGCTGCTCGGGCGCGCGATCGAGCTGGACGAAGACTACGCGCAGGGCGCCATCCACGAGGCGTTCATCGCGCTCGACGCGCTGCCCGAAGCGATGGGCGGCTCGCCGGCACGCGCGCGCGAGCACTTCGCGCGGGCGGTCGAGCTGTCGAAGCATCTTTCGGCCGGACCGTACGTCTCGCTCGCGACGACGGTCGTCGTTGCCGAACAGAACCGCGCCGAGTTCGAGGACTTGCTGAAGCAGGCGCTGGCGATCGACCCGAACAAGGCGCCGCGCCTGCGCCTGGCGAACCTCATCGCGCAGAAGCGCGCGAGGTACCTGCTGGAACACGTGGATTTATTTTTCGCGTCTAATGACTGACAGGCGACGGGCTATGGGCTTCAGGCTTCGGGCTCCAGGCCTGTCACACTGTTACGCTGCGATCGAGCATGAACAGCCACGAAGGCACGAAGACACGAAGGCACGAAGGGACGGTTTTGCAGCGTGACTGCGTGACACGCCCATAGTCTGAAGCCCAACGCCCAAAGCCGATCAGCGACAGGAGATCTCAGCTCAATGCGTCCCCTCAGGCTCTTGATTGCCACCGCGGCACTGACCGCCATCGTCATGGTCCCGTTGAGCGCCGCCAACGTCATCGTGAAACTCGGCACCGTGGTGCCCGACGGCTCGGTGTGGCACAAGGTGCTGCGCCAGCTCGGCGCCGACTGGAAGAAGGACACCGAAGGCCGGGTCACGATGCAGGTCTATCCGGGCGGCACGCAGGGCACCGAGTCGGCCATGCTCAAACGGATGAACTTCAACCAGCTCCAGGCCGGCTCGCTCTCGGTCATCGGGCTCGCCGAGATCGACGACGCGTTCAACGTGTTCGCGATCCCGATGTTCTACGAGTCGTACGACGAGGTGAACCACGTGCTGGCGAAGCTCACGCCGGCGCTCGACCAGCGCCTCGAAGCCAAGAAGTTCAAGCGCCTCAACTGGGGTCACGGCGGCTGGGTGCAGGTGTTCAGCAAGACGCCGGTCAAGACGGTCGCCGAGGCGAAGAACCTGAAGCTGTTCACCTCGGCGGGCGACGATCGCATGGTGCAGTGGTACAAGAACAACGGCTTCAAACCCGTGCCGCTCGCGCTGAGCGACATGATGACGAGCCTGCAGACCGGGATGGTCGAGGCCATTCCGGTGACGCCGCTGTCGGCGCTCGCGTTCCAGTGGTACCAACAGACGCCGTACATGCTCGACTTGGGCCTCTCGCCGCTCGTCGGCGCGACGGTCATCACGACGGCCGCGTGGGAGAAGATCGCGCCCGAGGATCAGGCGAAGATGCTCGAGGCCGCGGCGCGCGCCGAGAAGCAGCTCGCCATCGAGGTGCCGAAGCAGGACGCCGAGGCGCTCGCGCAGATGAAGGCGCGCAAGCTCACCGTGACGCAGGCCGCCGGCGCCGACTGGCGCAAGGCCGCCGAGGACTTCGCCCGGACGATGCGCGGGTCGATGGTGCCGGCCGAGATCTTCGATCAGGCGCTCGGCGAGCGTGACGCGTACCGCAAGGCGCACGGAGGCGGCCGCTGAAGAAGTGGATCCACCTCGCCGAGGACGTGCTCGCCAGCCTCGCGCTGGCGGCCATGGTCGTCCTGCCGCTCGCCGAGATCGCCCTCAGGCGCCTCTTCGGATTCGGCATTCCGGGATCGATCCCGTTCGTCCAGCACCTGACGCTGTGGGTCGGCTTCCTCGGCGCGGCGCTCGCCGCGCGCGATGGCCGCCTGCTGGCGCTCGCGACCGGCACCTTCTTGCCCGAAGGCCGCTTCCGGCGCGGGGCGGAGATCTTCGCGGCCGCCGTTGGCGCGGGCGTGTCGGCCATCCTGTGCCGCGCGGCCATCGCGCTCGTGCTCGGCGAGCGTGAATTCGGCACCGAGATCGCAGCCGGCGTGAAGGCCTGGGTCGCGCAGCTCGTCCTGCCGATCGGCTTCGGCGTGGTGGCGCTGCGCCTGGTCTGGCGCGCGTCGCCATCGTGGCTCGGCCGCGCGATCGCGGCGATCGGTCCGCTCGCCGGCGCCGTCATCGCCATCACGCCGTCGATGCTCGAGGGACTGAGCGTCTGGCCGGGTCTGGCCGTCATCCTCGTCGCCGCCGTGCTCGGCGCGCCGATTTTCGCCCTGCTCGGCGGCGCGGCGGCGCTGGCCTTCATGGCCGACGGGGTTCGACCCGTCGCCATCCTGATTTCCACCTACGAGCTTTCCGTCAACCCGACGCTGCCCTCGATTCCCCTGTTCACGCTCGCCGGCTTCCTGCTCGCCGAAGGCGGCGGCACCCCGCAGCGGCTGCTACGCCTGTTCCGCGCCCTCTTCGGCTGGATGCCGGGCAGCACGGCCGTCGTCTGCATCGGCGTTTCGGCGTTCTTCACGCTGTTCACGGGCGGATCGGGCGTGACGATTCTGGCGCTTGGCGGTCTGCTGCTGCCGGCGCTGCTGCGCGACGGCTACGGTGAGCGCTTTTCGATCGGCCTGCTGACCTCGGCGGGATCGCTCGGCCTGCTGTTGCCGCCCGCGCTGCCGCTGATCCTGTACGGCATCGTGTCGGAAACCTCGATCGTCCAGATGTTCCTGGGCGGCCTGCTCCCCGGATTGCTCGGGGTCCTGATCGTCGCGGCGTGGGGCATCCGCGAGGGCCTGCGGATCGATCGGCCGCGCACGCCCTTCGACGCGCGGGAAGCGGCGCGCGCCATCTGGGACGGGAAGTGGGAGCTCCTGCTGCCGGTGGTCGTGCTGGCGGCGCTCTTCAGCGGATCGGCGACGATCGTCGAGTCGTCGGCGCTCGCCGCGCTCTACGCGTTCGTCGCGCAGTCGGTGTTGCGCCGCGACGTGCCGATCGGCCGCGATCTGGTCCGCGTCATGTCCGACTGCGTCAGCACGGTGGGCGGCGTCCTCATCATTCTCGGCGTGGCCGTGGGCCTGACCGCCTACCTCGTCGACGCGAACGTGCCGGCCCGGCTCTCCGAGTGGACCCTGGCCTACGTCAAGTCGCCGTGGGTCTTCCTGCTCGCCCTGAACGGCTTCCTCCTCATCGTTGGCTGCCTGATGGACATCTTCTCGGCCACCTTCGTGGTCGTACCGCTCATCGCGCCGCTCGGCGCGGCGTTCGGCATCCACCCGGTGCACCTCGGCATCATCTTCATCGCCAACCTCGAGCTGGGCTATCTGACGCCGCCCGTCGGGATGAACCTGTTCCTCGCCTCCTACCGGTTCAAGAAACCCCTGCTCGAGATCACGGCCGCCTCGCTGCCGATGCTCTACATTCGTGGCATCGGCGTGCTCGTCATCACCTACGTGCCCTGGCTGACGACGGGCCTCCTCGTGTTGCTGGCGAAGTAGCGGCCGACCCCACGTCAAGATGCGCCACGGCACTTCACGGCGGCAAAGCCAAGAACGACAAGCTCGACTCGCACAAGATCGGGCGAGCGGTCTTTCACCTACTCTCGCGAGGGACGGTGTTCTCGATGGGACGCTCGCGCTCTTCCCCTGCGATGTCGTGCGTTCACTCGATGCGCGGCCCTTCCCCTGAGCCTGGAGACAACGGACGCGCGCAGGCGACGTCGCTCGTCATGAGGAGGCCGGTATGAGGGCCCGAATGAGTTTCTAGGCCGCGAGAGCCACCGCTCTCGCCCTTCGCCACGCGAAGGCTGAGCCTCAATAGGTGTTGGGTGCAGCATCATCGATACTGCACCAGCGCTGGAAACGAAGACCGCACTGAACGAGAACGCGACCGGGATTCAACTCAGCGGTCACGCGTTGACTTACGACGACGACCGGACGGAGAAGATCTGC
>CAYHSN010000145.1:0-7869 GCA_964359235.1 uncultured Vicinamibacterales bacterium
AAGCAGGCCTGAAAGGCCTGCGCTACGGATTTCTTCTCAGGCTCTTCAGCCGGACGTCACGGATCTTCGAACGGGAGCCGTTGAGAGGTGGCTCCCGTTCTTCGTTTCAGTGGACGCTCTCCCTGTGGAGGCCGACCGACGCCGCTCCGCCGCTCCTCGGCGAATCGCCGCACCCGCGCGAGAGCTTCCTCGACGTAGCCCCGGTCCATCTCGATCCCCACGAAATCCACGCCGAGCTCGGCGCACGCGAGCGCCGTGCTGCCCAGACCCATGAATGGGTCGAGCACGAGGCCGAGACGCGTCAGCCCGTGAAGGCGCAGGCAGAGCTCCGGCATCTTTGGCGGGAACGTGGCCGGATGCGGGCGCTCCTTGTCGCGGCTTTGGATGGTGTCGTACGGGATGAACCAGGTGTTGCCGCGGCAGCGGAGGCCTCCGGACGCGGCTTTCCAGCGCCCGATGTTCGACACGTCCTGATACGGGACGCCAATCGCACGGCGATCGAGCGGGGTGCGGCCGGACGGCGTGAAGTGGAAGATGAACTCGTGGCAGTCGTTCAGAAACCGATCGCTGTTGATGGGCTTGTAGTGCCCGACAGCCAAATCGCGATCCAATCGTGCGGCCTTTCCCGCCGCTTCGCGGTCGATCGCGATCGACTTGATCCAGTGAATCGTGTTCTGGAGCTGCAGATGCGGGCGCGCGGCCGCCGCGACGTCGAACGGCGTCCACGGGTCAATCGGCTTCGCCCCGACGTTGAGGAACAGCGAGCCTCGGGGCTCGAGCACGCGGGCCACGGCCTGGACCCACGCGCCGGTCCACTCGAGGTACCGCTGCCGCGGCAGCGCGTCGCGGTAGGTGCGGTAGCGAATCCCGAGGTTGTAAGGCGGCGAGGTGACGACGGCGCTGACGGTCTGCGCGGCGAAGGCCTCGAGCACCGTCAGGCAGTCTCCAACATAAAACCGCAGCGTGGCGCCCGCCACGCGGACGACAGCGTCAGGCTTCGGGAGGCGCAGGGACCTTCTCACGGCGGTCAGCTTTCTGCAGGGGCTTCCGGCGTGTCAAGTAACGGGCTGCGGGAGGGAGATCAGGAGGGGGTACATGACCGCGCCCGGAGACACCACTCCGGGGCGACCCATACGCGACGGACTATGACGCCTTCGCTACGGCGAACGGAGTCGCGACCCGCCGGGCCGGCGCCAGCGTGTGGTTCCGCCGGTGCACCGGGTGCGAGCACGTCGCACCCTTTTCCTCGACATACACCACTTCCCGGTTGGTGGCGACCTCGTGGTACCGCCCGGTCAGGCAGCCGCAAGTCAGGGTGGTGTAGCCGAGAAGTCTCACGAGACTCATCAGACGAACTCCTCGAACTCGTCACTTAGCAAGGCGCGTGCCGCCAGAACCTGAGAGACTCCCCACCCGTCCGCTTGCTGAAAGCGACCTGAAAAACAGGCCTATTTCGCGGCGGGTTCGAGGTCTCCCGTCGGTGAGGCTGGACGCTTGTGGTCAGAGCGACGCGGGAACTGTGTCAAAAAGGGGCAGTGGCGTTGGATTTGTGACACCAATATGTTGGATCGGCACGACAGGAATCAGGCATCAGGTGCGCCGGCGCGCAGCCTCGCAGCCCGCGCGTGGTTCCCCGTCGCCTCGAGCGCGCGGACCAGACCACGACGCGCTGTCGCGGAGTCGGGATCGAGGGCCAGCGCTTCGCTGAAGTGGCCCACTGCCGCCGAGGCATTGGCCGCATTGAGCAGCTCCAATGAGCCGAGGTTGATGTGAGGTGTCGCGTCCTTGGGGTTGAGCTCGATGGAAGTCTGGAAAGCCCGTCGCGCCGCATCGACCTTTCCGAGGCTCGCCAGCGCGGCGCCGAGCAGGTTGTGCGCCCGGGCGTGACGTGGGTCCACCGCGACGGCGCGTTCAGCGAGCCGGATGGCCTCCTCGGCCCGCTGGCTCATGAGTGCCAGCGTGGCGCCGTAATAGGAGGTTTCAGCACCATTCGGGGCCACGGTCTGGAGTCGGCGGACGGCGGGCTCGAGTCGCTCGAGATCGCCGACGTCCGCGAAGACCGAGGCCTGCTGGGCCAGCGCACCCGGGTCGTCCGGCGCCACGGCGAGGGCCTGAGCGACCATGTTCAGTGCATCCTGCACGCGTCCCGCCGACGCGAGGAGGCGGGCCGCCGCCACGCGCGCGCTGACCCTGCCTGCAGGGTCAGCCGAGAGCTGCGTCAGGAGGGCCACGGCGTCATCGATCCGCCCCGCGCCGGCGGCGGCCCGCTCCAGGGCTTCGAGCGTCTCTCGATCGCCCGGATCGAGTGACGCGGCGCGAGTCAGATCGCCGTACGCGACACGCTGCGCCTCAGCTTGCAGGAACATCAATCCGCGCAGCTTCCAGTCGTTCGCGGTGGCCGACGTACGGGCCTGGGCGACCACCGCGGGAGCCGGCGCGCGGTCAGCCAGCTCACGCAGGCGGGCGGCGTTGTCGGCGCGCGCCGCCCCGTAGATCTCCCTGGGGGCCGAGAACTCCAGCGCCATGCGATCGTCGGTCTGGACCGTCGCCCCGGCCGCGAGATCCCGCAGGGCCGGACCCGACGCGACAAACTGTGAGAGCAGCGCGAAGGGTGACCGGACCCCAACCGTGGCGAGATCCGCCGCGACTCCTGGACGCTGCCACGCAGTCGAAATCCTCGCGAGCAGCTCGCCGGGCGGCCCATCGCCGGCGATGAGAAGGACATCGCCGTCGCCGACGAGCCAGAGCATGCCTTCGGGGAAAACTGACAGGAACGTGGCGGCGATCGACCGGAGGTCGGCGTCGGAGATGTCGTAGGTGTGCGCCCACTGGCAGAGGACGCCGCCCGGTTCGAGCCGAACGCGCAGCATCTCGAAGAACTCGCGCGTGAACAGGCTGGCGACGCCGGCCATCCACGGGTTTGAGGGCTCCGAGATGATCACGTCATAGCGGTCGCGTCCGAGCGAGAGGTGGGCGCGGGCGTCGCCGAGGATGAGGCGGGTCCGGCGATCGTCGAGCGCGCCGCCGTTCTCCTTCGCGAAGAACGCGGAAGCCTGGACGACCTCCGGCGAGATCTCGATGACGTCGGCCCGCTCGATCGGGTGGCGCAGGGCTGACCCGAGCGTCACGCCGCTGCCCAGGCCGATGATGCCGACCGTCCGCGGTGAGCCGTGCATCAGAAGCGGCGCGTGCGCGAGCAGCTTCTGCGTCAGCATGTCACCGGCGTTCGATGCGTCGACCTTGCCGTCGATCGCGAGCGACACCGTGCCGGCGGCACGCCGCACCGTCACGGTGCTCGTGGCGCCCTCCTCGTAGTAGAGGATCGAGCCGGCTTCCAGCGCGGTTTCCAGATCGGCGCCGCGCAGGTACGGCGCGTACTTGTATGCGCCGCTCGAGAGCAGCGCCCGATTCCAGGCGGGGAGCAGCCAGGTTCCCGCGACGGCACACGTCGCCAGCGTCACGGCCCCGAGGCGAACCGCGCGAGACGCACGCGACGCCAGCACGATGGAGAGGCCGCCCGCAGCGGCGGCGAGGGCCACGACAAGGATGCTCGTCCGGAGCCCGAGGGCCGGGACCAGGAGAAATCCGGCCGCGAGCGAACCCGCGATCGCGCCGAGCGTGTTGGCCGTGTAGACGAGCGCGGCGTCGCGGGCCACCGAGCGCCCGGGCCCCGACGCGGCCGCCACCGCGAACGGGAAGGCCGCCCCGAGCGCGAACGTCGTGGGCAGCAGCAACGCGACGAGCGTGACCGCCTCGAGCCGAACGATCGATGGGAACGCGCTGCCAGGTTGCAGGACGAGCCGTGCGACGCGCAGTGGCAGATCGCCGGCGAGACCGACGACCAGCATTCCGCCGAGCGCGGTCACGAGCAGGGTCAGGCCGAGCGCGGCGAGCGGGTTCCGCTGCGTCGCCCACCGCGCTCCCGCCGCGGCGCCAATCGCGAGACCGCCGATGAAGGCGGCCAGCAGCAAGGCAAAGGCGTACGTCGTGGGACCGATGATGAGCGCGAGAAGTCGGGTCCAGGTGACCTCGTAGGTGAGCGCGACGAATCCGGAGAGCGCGAGCGCGGCGGCCGCGACGAGCGGGCGGGGCGTGGCGGGCGCGCTCGGGCCGGCCGAGCGCTTCGGGGCCTTGGGCCGCGCGAGGACGCGAGCAGGCTTGATGACCGGCGCGGGCGCCGCAGTCGAAACCCCGGCCGCCCACCACGCGACCGCGGCGGCCGCCATGTTGAGCGCGACGCCCACGATCGTCGTGAGGCGCAAGCCGAGCGAGGGCAGCAACAGGAATCCCGTGAGGGCGGCGCCCGCGCAGGCTCCGATCGTGTTTGTCGCGTATAACGCGCCGGCCTCACGGCCCGCGAGTTCCGGACTCCTCGAATACCACCGAACGGTCAGCGGAAAGGTCGCGCCCATCATGGCGGCGGGGATCGCGACGATGAGCACGCTCGCGGCGATGCGAGCGAGCCCGAAGCCGATGCCGTCAGGGCCCGCGCTGGTGTAGGCCCATGCGAGCAGCGGGCGCGACGCCTCGAGCGCGGTGGGAAGCGCCAGCGCGAAGACGCCGACGGCTACTTCCAGCAGTGCGTATGCGCGGAGCGCGCGAGAGGCGGTGAGGCGGGGCGCGACGCGTCCGCCGGCCGCGGCGCCGGCCGCGAGGCCTCCCATGAACGCCGCGAGCACGGTACTGACGGCGGCGACGCTGTGTCCGACGTGCAGCGTCAGCAGGCGGGCCCAGGCGACCTCGTAGAGCAGCCCGGCGGCGCCGGAGGCGAGGTAGGCCAGGAGAAAGATCGACCGCGGCCGCATGGCGGGAGTTTACCGCAGAGGGCAAGGAAACCGGCGCGAGGCGCCACGGAGGCGATGAACTGGAAGGGGAGTCAGTGTCGAAGGCAGAGTGCAGAGTGCACAATGCACATTGCACATTGCTGAGTGCAGAGACGACCGCCTCCCTGCACTCAGCATCCTGCGTTCTTCATTCGCTCAGCGATCTGACTTCAACCCGAGGATGTGCAATCTCCAATCTTCAATTCAATCTTCAATGTGCACTGTGCAATGTGCAATTCCTAGAATTCCCAGCGCACGCCGAGCCGTACGATGCGCGGATCCAGGAGCGCGAGAACCTCCTGGAACGTCGAGCCGGTCGTAATCCGGAAGTTGGTGACCGTGTTCGAATTGAGCAGGTTGAACACATCCACCATGCCGACCAGCCGGCCTCCGCGGCCGGGGAGGTTGACCGACTTGTCGAGCCGCAGGTCGAGAATCCCCACGGTCGGCGCGCGACGCGAGTCGACGGGTTCGACGCGGATCGTTTCGGTGCCCGCGCCGGTCAGCGCGACGCTGAGGCTGCGCCCCCAGTTCCGGCCGCTCTGGACCTTCCACGATCCGCTCACACCGATGTCGAACGGCATCACGTATCGACCGATGATCTTGTAGTTCCACAACGTGGACACCTCGCTCCCCTGGTCTCCGAACAGCCGCTGGTTCGGCCGCCAGTTGTACCCGCGACCCACGCCGGCCGAGTCGAGCACGCTCGTCGAAGAGGTCACGCCATGGAACTGGTCGAGCCGCGAGTAGCCGAACGAGGCTAGCGCCATCCAGCGTCCCTTGAACCGGCGGTTGATGGCAAGTTCGATGCTCTGACCATCAGCGTCGTTCGCCGGATCCGTCGCGTTGGTGAACACCCGATTGGAGGCAGTGGCAGCCGGGCGGTCGAAGAGACTCAAGGTCTTGTCGTCGCCGGTTCCCGTCACCCCATCCGGCCCTGGGTCGGTACGCGTCACCGGGATGGTGTACGCGCTCACGCGCGTGAGATCAACCTCGTTCCATTCATTCAGACGGTTCTTGTAGACGTAAGAAACGCGGCCAGACAGACCTTCCGTGATCTCCTGCTCGAAGTGAGCCGAGATCTCCTGGCCGTACGGTCGCTTGAGGTCGGGATCGACCTTGACGAACCCTGCGCCGCCGAGCGTCTGGAGCAACCGCCCGAGTTCCTGCGGGCCGTCGACCACCCGGTTCCCGTTCGCGTCGAGGAACTGGTACCGGAGCTGCGCGCGGCCGACCGGGTTCTCGTTGTCGGCGATGATATCGGCCGAGTTGTAGTAGAAGCGTCCGTAGAATCCCTTGATGACCGACTTGCCGTTGCCTCGCAGGTCGTACGCGAAGCCGGCGCGCGGACCCCACGTCAGTGTTCGCGACACCGTCTTGGCCTCAATCGTCCGGGGCGCGAAGAACGCCACCAGCGTCGGGTCGGTCGCGTTGCGAAGCGCCGGGATGCCGTTTGGCTCGTGTTTCTGCTCGGGCCAGCCGTCCTTGTAGTGATCCATCCGGAGGCCGAGGTTGAGCGTCAAGTTGTCGTTGAACTTCCACGTGTCGTTGACATACGCAGCATGAACGTTGACGTCGTTGATGCCCTCGACCGGCGTGTTGTACAGGTCGACTTCGATGGGCAGGCCGTTGCGATCGCGATAGAAGATGTCGAACGGCTGATCGAGAAACAGTGCCCGGCGGTCGCGGTGCCACTCGTAGCCGATCTTGAAGTCGTGCGACCCCTGCCAGCCGCTCTTGAAGTAGGCAAGCGAGGCCGCCACCTGTGGCTTGTAGCGCTTCTGATCCTGGTACGAGCTGTTCGCGCCGCCGTCGAAATACTGATTGGTCGTCAGCTCGATGCGGCCGGGCTGGAGCCTGTCCTTCGGGTACGCTCCACTTTCGGTGGTCGGCCGCAACGGGAAGTAGTTCGTCCATCGACCCACCAGCACGTCCAGGAAGGCGTGGTCGGACAGCACGCTCGTCCACTCCATCTTCACCGGGTAGTTGCGCGACGCCTGGTACCGCGCCGCCGACACCGGGGTCGTCGGACCGAGGTCGCGGAGCGCCTGCAGTTTCTCGCGCTTGTTGATGAACCCGATGAGCTGATTGTTCCGGCTGAGTTGGTAGGTGGTTTTCAGGGTGTACAGGTTGGACAACTTCGACTGCGCCAGCTCGTCGAAGTTCAGCACGTACTTGTACTGGTCGTTCAACCGGTACGAGTAGAAGAACCACGCCTTGCCACGCCAGATAGGTCCACCCACGTTCGAGTTGATATCGTACTGGCGATCGATCGGGTTGCCCCGCCGAAGCGGCGCCCTGACGAAATAGCCATCGGAGGTCCGGCCTCCGGCGACCTTCAACTCGTCCGGCACGTTGTCGCTGATGAGATTCGCCCCTTCCCAGTCGCTGTACCACATGCCGCTGAAGCGATCGCCGCCAGACTTGATGGTGATGTTAAGCGACGCCCCCGGCACATCCTGGTCCGCCATGTTGCCGGCGCCACCGAGCTGGAACTCCTCGAACGACCCAAAGTCAAAGTACCCGGCGTTCGCACTGGCCCCCTCGGTCGTGTTGACGCCCTCGAGACGTGTCGTGTTCTGGCCGGCGAACCCGTAGGTGAGGTAGCCAGTCTGTGTGCCGGTGTGCGACCCGCCCACGTCATACCCCGTCATCTGGAACCCGGGCGCCTGCGACATCGCGGCCCAGATGTCGCGGGCGTTTGGAATCTCGGTCAGCAGCTCCTTGGTGAAGTTGGTGCCGATGGTCGTCGTCGAGGTGTCAACCACGGGTGACTCACCCGACACCGTCACGGTTTCCTCGAGGGTGGCGATCTCGAGCTGGGCATCCACCGTCAGGGTCTGGTTGATGACGACGCGAATCCCTTCGCGCTTGAGGGTCTTGAACCCGGCCAGCTCGAACGTCAGGGTGTAGAGACCCGCCGGGAGCGCGATGAACCGGTACGCGCCGTCAGCGCCGGTGACGTCGACCTGGGGCTGAATCAGCGCGGGGCTCGACGCCGTGACGGTCACGCCGGGCAGCACGGCCCCGGTGTTGTCCTTTGCGA
>CAYHSN010000146.1:0-1896 GCA_964359235.1 uncultured Vicinamibacterales bacterium
GTACCAGACGGCCGCTTCTTCAAGTTCGGCGGACGCTTCAGGTTCGGTTCGGAAGGGGCGGTTCATTGTTCGGCCAACCGTCGGGCGACGCGCGCGCGCACGTCCTCCCACGGTTCGCCGAGCGACTCACCGGCCATGACGCGCCTGGCGCGTCTCTCGATTTCACGGGCCCATGCCGCTTCGACCGCCGCCGCATCCATCGTCGGCGGCTCGTCGAGGCTGGCCAGGAGCTCGGCGGCCACGTCCGCGCGTTGGTCGACAGGCAGGGTGAGCGCTTCACGGAGCAGCTCTTGCGCGCGGTTCGTCATGGCCTCATTCTACACCCGGGCGCTGCAGCCCAACACCTATTGAGGCTCGAGCGGGCCCTCATACCGGCCTCTTCATGACGAGCGACGTCGCGTGTGCGCGTCCATCGAGCACGAACGTGATGCCCTCGGCGGCACACAGATCGGCGAGCCGAGCGACTCTGCGTCATCGCGAAGATCGAAGAGGGCCTCCGGCAGTCTGAGGCGGGGCGGGTCGTCGATCACGAACAGGTCAAGAAGCGGTTTCTCTCGTGAGATCCCACGCCTGACTTCCCGGCTGAGCCTCACTTGTTCGTGTGGGTTCGCAACGTGGGTGATGCTCCGACGACTTTGACCACGCTCGGCTTCCAGCACACCCGGACGCCGGTCAGCCTCGCTTACACCCGGCCGCGCGCCTGCCTCACCCACGCGTCCAGCCCGCCGAGCCGGACGAGCTCCTGAGCCACGACGCCGATCGGATCGATGGGGTACGGGTTGTTGCCCACGCGCACGACTGATCCCTGAATGTCGATCTCCGTGAGAAGACCCGTGCGCACCGTGCGGGTCGTCGTGCCAAATCGCACCTTGAGGGCGCGCACGAGCGTGGGCGCCTCGACGACGAGCAGGCCGTTGTTCAGCGCGTTTCGCTTGTAGGTCTCGTTGAAGGATCCGGCCAGCACCACCTGGATGCCCGCGTGCTTCAGCGCGGTCGCGGCCTGCTCGCGGGAGCTGCCGGTGCCGAAGTTGAATCCCCCCACGAGGAAATCACCCGACTTCACCAGGCTCCGAAACGACGGATCGTAGTTCTCCATGACGACGCTTGCCTGCTGCTCTGCGGAGAAGTCGTCGCGGTACGTGTATTTCCCCGGATAGATGCCGTCGGTGTTGAGGTTGTCCTGATGGCAGAAGACGAGTTCGCCCGCCAGGAGAGGAGGAAAGCCGTCGACGATCCGCACCGGCTGCCGCGGGCGGGCCACGCCGCCCGACTTACGGATCGTCCCGCGTGGACCGGACGACACCTCGTGCAGCCCTTCGGGGAGCGCGATCGCGCCGGCGACGGCCGAGGCCGCGACGACGGCCGGTGAGGCGAGATAGACGTGCGCGTTCGGCGATCCCATGCGCCCTTTGAAGTTGCGATTGGTCGCCGAGATGCCCACCTCGCCATCTTCCAGGATGCCCTCGCCCAGACCGATGCAGGGGCCGCAACCGGGCGGCAGCGGGATCGCCCCGGCGGCCATCAGGGTCTGCCAATCGCCGCGCCGCTCGCTCTCCACCTGCACCTCGCTCGAGGCGGCCCCGACATAGAACTTCACGCCCGCCGCGACGCGCCGACCTCGGACCGTGCGGGCGGCGAGGGCCAGATCGTCCGTGCGGCCGCTCACGCAGGACAGCAGATAGGCCTTGTGAATGGCGATGCCGGCAGACGCCAGTTCCGCGGCCGGGCGCGCGACCTTCACGCTGTCGGGACCCGACACGTACGGGTGAACCGTCGCCAGATCGAGCGTCAGCTCGAGCGCGTACTCCGCCTCGGCGTCGGCCTGGATCGGCGAGCGGACGAGCTCGTCGATCCGGGCGTCGTTCACGCGCGGGTGTGGCACAGCGGTCCGGCTGA
>CAYHSN010000146.1:1996-7864 GCA_964359235.1 uncultured Vicinamibacterales bacterium
GAAGCCGGACCCTACGAATTCCCCGGATGTGACCGATGCTCCGAGGCGCGCGGCGCGCCCGCGCAGCCACGCGATCGTCACGGCGTCGACCGGAAAGACACCGGCCAGCGCGCCCCACTCGGTCGTCATGTTGGCGATCGTGAGACGATCCTCCAGGGAGAGATCGGCGACGCCGTCGCCGACGAACTCGATGGCGTGATTCAGCACCTGATCCTGGTTGAACACGCCGCAGAGCGTCACGATGACGTCCTTCCCCGTGACGCCGGGCCTCAAGCGGCCGGCGAGCTCGACCCTGGCGACCGGCGGAACCTGCCACCAGGTGTGGCCGGTGGCCCACAGGGCCGCGCCGTCGCTTCGGACGATCGGCGTGCCGAGGCAGCCCAGCCCGCCGTACATGTTCGCGTGGCTGTCGGACGCCACCACGAGCGTCCCCGGCCAGGCGTAGCCTTCCTCGCACATGATCTGGTGGCCGATGCCGCGTCCCGCCGGATAGAAGTCGATCCCGTGGGCGCGAGCGAACGCTTCGATGTTCCGGTACTTCCGCAGGTTCGCGTCGCTCGTGTTCTGAATGTCGTGGTCGAGCGTGAAGACCGGCTGTCGGGGATTGGCAAATCGGTCGGCCTGCAGACTCGCGAACTTGAGCATGACGGCGCTCGTGTTGTCGTGCGTCATCACGTGAGCCGGCTGGATCGAAACGTAGTCGCCCGCGCGCACGAGATGGCCCTCGTCCAGGCCGACGGTGAAACGCTGCGCGATGCGCTCGATCAGGTTCTGGGGCATGTCAGGACGACCCGTCTGCGGCGCCTTTGAGCGAGCGCACGAGGCCGGCGTAGCGTCGCTCGATGGTGAACCCGTGCTGGTAGAAGAACTGCGGCCGGAAGAAGCCGGTCGTGAGCGACTCGAATCCGGCGGTCTCGAGGCGCTTGCACAGCTCCTCGAGGAGCGCAGCCGCGACGCCCTTCCGCTGGAACCGCTCGGCCACCACGACCTTGTCCATGTGCGCCGTGCGCGCCTCCGGCGGCAGCTCGTAAAACAGTCCGCCCATGAGGTTGCCACGCTCGTTGACCGCGACCAGGAAACGGTGCTCCGGACGGAATTGCACGGACAGCTTCGCCGTGAGGAACAGCCGGTGCAGACGCCCTACTTCTCTGGGACTCAGCGCGTGACGGATCTGGAAAGGATTGCCGTCGGCATCCGTGAGGGTGACCACCATCTCGCTCTGGCGGGCGCCGAATGCGGCGTTCGCCACGAACTCCGCCTCGTCCTCCGGCCGCAAGTGCGGGAAGGAGAGACGGGTGAGGAAGTAGTTCTCGGCCGCCGTGAGCTTGAGCTGCGCGCGCAGATCGGCCACCGCCGCGCTGAGATCCCCGGGACCCAGCTCCCGCGCGCGCAGGCGGCGGATGACGTCCTCCAGTCCATCCGCGAGCGGCGAGTCAACCTCGCGAAGGACCGTCTCGCGGAAGAAGCGGGCCCGGGCCGCCGGGTACGTCGACTGCAGGCGAGCGAGACCGTAGGTCTCATAGAGCTCGTGTTGCGTGGTGGCCTGTGCGTGCAGGGTCGCGTCGGCGTTGATCCGTGACCAGCGCCGAAAGCGCTTGGCGGCGAAAAAGAGCTGCCTGGGCAAAAACCCCCGACGCGCGACCGAACTCAGGAAGCCTTCCACGGCCGACGGGAGCCCGTCGCCGAGCTCCTCCTCGGACGCCGTCAAGACCTCACGGAGCTCGGCGCAGCCTTCCTCTTCGCCCAGGATCTCGAGCACGGCCGAGAGGATGACGTCCCAGCCGGCCAAGCCTGCCAGCCGCGGATGGTCACGCTCGACCCCGGCCACGAACTGCTTGCGGAACGACCGCAGCAACGAGACGAGCGACGTGAAGGGGCGACGTGCCGCAATGGAGACCAGACGCGGGCCGGTCTGGTAGTCGTGCGTCGGCACGATGACGTTGGCCGGCGTCGGATCGGCGACGACCAGCCGGCGGCCCGTCCGGTTCCAAAAATCCACGTACGTGCTGAGGGCGCTCCAGGCTGCGTGCGGCCACACCCCCTTGAACCGCTCGTCGTCCTGAGGCCGGCGGGAGAGGCGGTTCAACACCCGGTCGAGCGTGTCGCCGGGAATGAACTCTTCGGTCCAGAGCCCGTGCGGTTTCCAGTACCCGCCGAAATCCTCCACCAGCGGGCCGAGATCGCGGGCCTCGCCGCAGACGATCAGCCAGCCGATCTCCTCCTCGATCTCAGCCTCGGAGAGCGCGCGGTTCAGGTTGATCGCCAGGTCGAACTGCTCGCGGACCCTCGTCTTGACGGCGACGCGGTAGACCGACTTACCGTGGTCCGTGCCGAGCAGGCGAATCCACACTCCGCCCGGAAGGATGTCGCCGAGGCCGACCGTCGCCTTGTCGGAAAAGAGGAACGCGGCTTCCGCCAGAAGCGGCGTCTCCTTGATGGCGGCCAGCAGTCGCGCTCTCGCCTCGTCGTCCACATCGTCGGCAAACGCGATCACGTCCTCCCACCGGTATTCGAGTCCGGTCTCCGGATCCACCGCGATCCGGGAGGGCGGGCCGAGCCATTTGCGGAAGCCTGCGGTGAGCCGCGCGAGCGCCTCGATCGCCCGCGCGCGGGCGCCGGCCGAAGGCGTCAGCATCACCATGCGGGTGAGCAGGGCCCGGAGCCGCCGGTAGTGTGCCGGGTGTGCCGCGCCGTACTCGGCCAGCAGCGTGAGCAGCGCGTCGGTCGTCTCGACGGAGTCGGGAGACGGCGCGGCGCGGTGGCCGCGCGACTCCGCTTCGTTGACGAACGCTTCGAGCCGTTCGGCCGACAGGCCCCGCTCCACGAGCACGGCGGTCGTCTCGGCATCGAGGACGCGGACGGGCGCGTCGAGGAAGCGGGCGATGGTTTCGCGGTAACGCGGCATCTCGTCCGCGACGGCCAGGAGCTGGAACGCCCGGCGTGCCGCCGCCACCGACGACACGCCCGCGGCGCGCCCGAGCACGCGCCGGGCGGCGTCCACGAGCGGTCCTTCGTCCATCCCGAGCGCCGTCTCGAGCAGGCGGACACCCAGAAGCGCGTCGCCGGGCTTGACGGCCTCGATGAGGAGCGCCGCCCGCTGCAGGTCCATGAGGCCGAGCGTCTTGTTCCGAACGAGCGCGGTGGTCGCCTCCCGGTCCGCCTCGGTGGCCTCGTACGGACCGACCCGGCGATGCCACTCGAGATCGAGCGGCGCCCGGCGGCGCCCGTGCCGGAGCTCGACATCGAGCGGCGCGAAGCGCACCAGTTGCTCGTTGCCGAGCCAGACCTTCGGCGTTGACAGGAGCAGGCCCAGGTCGAGCGCCCGTCCGGCGGGACCGTAGATGGCGGAGCCGACCTGCACCTCGCCGTCGCCCATGCGCTGGACGGTGAGCGCCGAGCCGACCGACGCCAGCGCGATCGAGGTGGCCTCGACCCTCAGATCCTGCGCCGTGATGCCGAGCGCCTGGAACAGCCAGTTCGGCAAGGTGACCTGGGTTTCCCCAACGGCGAACGTGGTACGGCGGTACAGCAGACGAATCGTGTCCGCGAAGTTGCGTTCGATCACCTTGCGGCGGAACGTGCCCTTCGGGGTCAGCTCGTCACGTGCCGGATCGAAGTCTCGATCGATCACGGCGAAGTCGACGATTCGTTCGAACGGCGCGAGGAACGAGTTGGCGGTCACGACGAGCGATCGAAAGTGCGCTTTGAGTTCCTGCGGGGAGAGGCCCCCGAGGTCCAGCTCCTTGAACTGCGGGTTGGGATAGACGAGCGCCGTGTTGTACTCGTGGTTGTCACCCACCAGGAAGATCCGCCCCACCGACTCGAAGTCGCGGAACAGGTTCTCGATCTTCTGCGGGGCGATCGTCTCGCCCTTGACGTTCTTGTAGATTTCCTTCTTGCGGTCGATGATGCGGAAGAATCCGTCCTCGTCCGTCTCCATGAGGTCGCCGGTGTGGAACCACCCCGTTTCGTCGCCGGCGGGCTCCGGGCCGTCGGGACCCAGATAGCCAATCGTGACGTACGGCCCGCGAACGATGAGCTCGCCGCCGTCGCCCAGGGCCGTTTCGATCCCGGGGAGGGCACACCCCTGTGTCTCGTCCTTGTACCGCCCGGGAGGCGTCATGGTGATGCCTCCGGTGGCCTCGGTCATGCCGAAGCCGCTCATCAGCTCCACGCCGTGACGCTGGAAGAAGCGGAAGATCTCGGGATCCAGGTAGCCGGCAGCCGACAGGCCCCAGCGCAGGCGGTCGCCGACGATCCGGCGCACCACTGCGGCGATGTCCGCGTCACCCGCCGATTCGACGTCCACGTCCTGCCGGATCAGGTCGTAGAGCTGCATCCACTTCATGGGGATGCTGATGAACACCGTCGGCTGCAGCTCCTGCATCTGGCTGACCAGCGTCTCGATCGCGGGGTTCTGGGCGAAGCAGTACGTGGCGCCCCAGAACACGCAGCCCTGAAGCTCCAGGAAGCGCCCGAAGGTGTGGAAGAGCGGCAGGTACGCCAGGAACACGTCCTCCTCGCCGATTTCCGGCAAGGCGAGCGCCCGCGCGAATCGCTTGAAGACGATGTTGCGGTGGGAAAAGCAGATCCCTTTCGGGGTCCCGGTCGTGCCGGACGTGTACATCACGGTCGCCAGATCGTCGATCCGCACGCGGTCGCGACGCTCGACCAGCGCCTCGCTCGGCACGTCGGACGCGCGCTCCAGCACGTGCTCGAACGGAAGGACGCCACGAACGGCGCCCGCATCGGCGTCCAGGGCGATGATCGTCCTGAGCTCGGGGAGCGCCTCACGACACTTCAGCACCTTGTGTAGTTGTTCGCGCGAGGACACGACCACCGTGCCAACCCTGGCGTCACCCAGGATGTACGCCACGTCGTTCTCGGTGTCCGTCGGCGGGATCATCACGTTGACGATCCCGTGACTCAGGCAGGCGAGATCGAACAACGCCACTTCGAGACGGTTTTCGGAGAGGATCGCCACCCGAGCGGCGCTCGGCGCCGTGATCGCGAGCAGCCCCCGGGCGACGAGCTCCACTCGCCCGGCCGCCTGGTGCCAGGTGATCGCCTGGCTGCCCTGGGGGCCCGGAACTCGAAACAGCGGGCGGCTCCCGTAGGCCGCGGCGCGCACGGCGAAGAGCTGGCCGCACGTGAAGTGCGAGGCGTCGATGAGCGCGAGGATCCGTTCCGCCCACGCCGCGGTCTCACCGGTTCGGGCAATCCGGCAGAGCAGCCGGCTGCGCCGCAACACATCGAGCAGGTCCCACGCCCGATGGCGCAGCTCGGCGGCGGGCGGGTCCGGAGCGGCGTTCAGCCTGGCGAGGTGGCGACGGGCGAGCTCGTCGATGCGACCGAGCGGAACGCGCTCGAGTAGGCGGTCGCCTTCCCGCCGGTCGCCGAGCACGATGACGACTGCGGCATCCAGGGCGGCGGAGTCGTCATGGCCAGACTCAGCCGAGACCCGCAGCGTGTCCTCGATCTGCTGGACGGCCTCCTCTTCGGGGACGCGCCGCAGGCGCTCGACGAGATCGGCGATGGACTGCTGGGGTTGGACATCCATGACTTCTCTGCGGTCGCACGTCGGCGTGCGCACTGAGACCCTTCGAAACGGGAATGACCGGCCTCGCCGGTATGATAGCACCGCATCTTGGCCGACTCGTCTGCATGGGGCGGCGGATCTGGCGCGGCGGCGGGTTCCTTCCTGCCGCCGCATCCTGCCATGCCGGCGCCGGCCGCTCTCGCGAGGGTGTACGCTACACTGCCCAAGCAGGGAGGAGTAGCGCCCCCCGGACACCCATACTGCCTTCGTGTCTTCCGTCAAACCTGGTTTGGATCCAGGATGACCGCACAACTCCAGGAGATCGCCGG
>CAYHSN010000147.1:0-4069 GCA_964359235.1 uncultured Vicinamibacterales bacterium
TTGGCTGGTTCTGGGTGTTTCCGAGCCGGACGCTGTCAACCGATCCGCGCGCCGGTGTCGTACGTCGGCATCACGTGAGCGACTCGGTGATTCAGAAGGCGGTCAAGGCGGCGGCGCAGGCGGCGCGTATCCACAAGCCGGTTTCGGTACATACGCTGCGTCATAGCTTTGCCACGCATCTGCACCGAGCAGTGAGCTTCGTCAAGAACGATCAGGCTGTCGTTCGCCGCGAGTCGCTCGGCGAGTGACGTTTCGCCCTGGCTCGCCAGCGCGTGGACGGCCACATCGATGCAAGCCGTCTTGCCCGCCGCAGTCGGCAGGTCCACCGCCTTCGGCCATGACCCGTCGGCGACCCGCTCGGCGAGCATGGACTGCCAGGGGAAGGGCTCGTGGTCCCAGAGCGCGTAAAAAAAGCGCGGAAGTCGGCCAACCCGTTCACGTGAAGAGCGAGGGCAAGGGCGTCATCGGCTTCCTCGCGCGACGGCGTCTCCGGCTCGCCGGGATAGCGGAACACCCAGACGAACTGTGTCAGGTCTTCAGCATGCTGCGCGAGCGGGGCGAGCGACCGATCGATCCGCGCGCACGCCTCGCCAAGCTCGCGGAGGTTGTGCGTCTTGCGAAATGGCACGTCGTGCCAGAAGAGGAATGCCTTCCACGCCTTTTCGACAGCTTGCTGACAGTGAAAAAGGGCCGTGTCCGGCCGCGCGCGTTCGCCCGTAAGAAGCAGGCTGGCCGACTCGATGTCCGCCCACGCGCGATCGAGCCAGGCCCGGCACTCGGCCACCTTCTCGGGGTCAAGCGGCATGGAGCAGTCTCCCCTCGCGCAGGACGGTCGCCGGGAACGAGGCTTTGAGCTGCAGCCTGCCATCGAACGATTCGCGATCCCACACAACCACGTCCACCGCGGCGGGCACGCCTCGCAGGGCGCGGAAACCCTTCTGCGAAAGGCGATACCTGGGCTCGGTCGGGTGCTCCACGAGAACGAGGATGTCGTAATCGCTGTCCGGCCCGGTGTCGCCCCGCGCCTTCGAGCCGAAGAGGTAGATCCGCTCGCGTTGGTACGCCTCGACGAGGCGGCGCACGATCTCCGCCAGCGCCGGGTCGCTCGTGAGCGACACGCTCGGGCCCACTGCCGGCTGCCTGCCGTCCATGGCTGCTATTCTACCGCTCCGCCTCGCCATCGACGACGATGCACGGGCTGTCGATGGGCGAATAGGCCTTGCCGAGCGCGGTGATCACGCGGTCGCCACGACCCTCAACGGGGCCGAGATCTACAAACAGCACCTGGTCTTCACGATGGTCGATGATCTCGCTCAAGAGGTAGTGCGCATCGCGCGAGGTCGGTCTGTGTGAACTGGCACTCGAAGACCGAGTATTGCAGGTGGTCGCCGAACCCGCGCATGGTCTTGTGGACCTTGGCCAGGCGCCTTTCGTGGCAGATGTCGTAGCAGACGAGGAAGGTGTTGCGCATCGCCGGGTTCGTCTGTGATGTATCGGCCGGTGTCGGTCTCGACTGGAGCCGGGGGCGCTAGCCCGCCCGGTCGGGAGTACAATGACCGGCAGCACCGCACAGGAGCGCCCATGAGATTCGTCATCACGATCGTTCGTGACGAGGACGGGATGTACATCGCCGAATGTCCGTCCATTCCGGGCTGTGTGAGCCAGGGGAGGACCGAGCAGGAGGCCGAAGAGAACGTCCGCGAGGCAATCAAGGAGTGCCTGGCCGTGAGAGCCGAGCGGGGGATGCCTCTCACGGTCGCCACCCGCGAGGTCGACGTGGCGGTCTGATGCCTTCCATTCCCCTGCTGACACCGAACCAAGTGGTGAAGGCTTTCGAGGCGGTCGGCTGGTACGTCGCGCGTCGTCGAGGCAGCCACATCATCCTGACCAAGCCGGGCCACATCGCCACGCTGTCCGTGCCAGACCATCCGGAAGTCGCCCGCGGTACGCTGCGGGCGTTGATCGCCCGCGCCGGGCTCACGGTCGAGCAGTTCCTGGAAGCGGTGGGCCGATAGCGGTCGAGGACCGACCGCCTCGCGGGCGGTCAGCGCGACGAACGATCGATTGACGGTTCTGGCAAGACGCCACGAAATCGGGCCGATCTTGCCCAGTGGTCCCTGGGGGAACTATGTCGAAGGCGGCCATCGTCGACGTCCAGGTCAGCGAACGCCCAGGTTTCTTGAAACGCATTCAGGAGATGCTCGGCGCGCACCGATTGAAATCCGACCAGGACCTCGTGAAGCTGGTTGAGGGGCGTCTGTCCACTCAGGCCATTGATGGGCTGCGCCGCTCCGGCCTGAGTGACGACGAGGTCTATTCGCTCGTGTTACCCAGGCGCACGCTCACGCACCGGCGCGCGCGAGGCGAGGCCCTGAGCCGCGATGAATCCGACCGCGCGGTCCGTGTCGCGCGAATTGCCGCGTTGGGTGAAGAGGTCTTTGGCGATCGCGAGCGTGCCTGGCGCTGGCTCCGGGCCGCGAAGCGGCAGTTTCAGGGCCGCAGCCCGCTTCAGCTCGTGGCGACCGAGGCCGGGGCGCGACTCGTCGAGGAGCTGCTCTACCGCATTGACGACGGCATGGCGGCGTAAGTGGCCCTCTGGCGGATCAGCAACCATTCCTCTCTGGCAGGCGACGGAGGGCTACGCGCGCTGATTGCCCGGGCCGGCCTGACAGTCGAGCAATTCACACAAGCGCTGAATCAGCCAACCAGCTCGCGGATCCGCGCGGCCTTCCTTGCGCCGACGCCGCGGACCAGCCGCAGCGTCGCTTCCTCGGCCGTGACGATGCGCTCGATCGAGCCGAGCTGGAGAAGCAGCCGCTGGGCGAGCGCGGGCCCGATGCCGGGAAGGCCCTGGAGCACGTAGAGCTTGCGCGAAGACAAGCGTTTCGGTCGCCGATCGTACCGGCGCAGCACCGGGTGGTCGCTCCCGCCGGTCTGATCGGCGATGAATTGGAAGATGCGCAGGGAGTCCTCGGGGTCGCGCGCGTGGATCAGCGGGAGCCGCCACATCACGGAGAGCGAGACGATCGCGCCCGTCAGGGCGTGAGGATGCACGTCGGGCATACGCGCCGGGGCAGGACCTTCGAGGAGGATGACCGGGCGATTGGGGCTGTGAGCCAGGGCGGCCGCCTGGGGAAAGAGACGGCCGTCTGCGAGCGAGGTCGCGAAGTCTGCGTAGGTCTTTCGCTCGACGAGCACCGCGCCGGCAATCAGGTAGTCGCCGGCTGACAGGCGGCGGAGGCGCACGTCGAAACGATCCGACTCGCGCGCCAGTTCGAGCAGACGGGCGCTGCGCTCCGAAAAATCAACGTCGAGGCGATGGCGCGTTTGTGGCATCGCGGTCGCCGGCACGGCGCCGACGATGCCATCGTCGGAAACGGGGTGTCAAGCGGCCCCGCTTGGGTCGAAGCAGCAGGACCTCGCGATTCGGGCGTCCCGCGTCAAACGAGTTTCAATCAGCACCTGCACGCTGAGGCATCCCGTTCCGGCGTTCCAGAGTCGTTCCAGGAGTCTTCCCGCTGCGGCCTGTTTGGATCCGGCTGAGGGGTCGAAGGCGTAAACCAGGACGTTGGCGTCGACGAACTCGCGAGCCGTTTCAGCGCTCATGGAGCTCGTCGCGGGACCACGTGCGGCGACCCCCGGTGCCAAGCGATCGAGCGGACCGGAGGGCGCCGAGCGCCCGCTTACGCGCGGCTGAGTAGCGGCGATCTTCGTCTGCCACTCGCCATTGCCGGTGACTCTGCCGGTTCTCGTCACCCCGGAGGCAGAGGCCCAGATTCGGATTCGCGACGTCGATCGGTGGGCATGACGGTGGAGTTCGAGCCGGAGCCCGGCCGCATCCTGCGCGGGTCGATCGCCAGCCTGAATCGCCGGACCGCCACGGAGGTGACGCCATCGGGACGCTGGCGCGTCAGCCCCTTTCTGCTGCGCGGCGTCGAGACCGACGCCGCGTCCGCGGAGCCCACACCCCGCGTTGTCTCGATTTCGCGGTCTCCTCGCCGCGACGGATCCGGCTGAAGCCGAGGTCCGGCTAAAGCCGGACCCTACGGAAGACACTTCGCCTCCGGCG
>CAYHSN010000147.1:4169-7863 GCA_964359235.1 uncultured Vicinamibacterales bacterium
CGGAAGACACTTCGCCTCCGGCGCTACGACGTCCGGGACCGACGGCGTCGCGCCTTCGGAGTCGCAGGACTCTTTCGATCAGCGATATGCGCTGCAGGAGGACACGGTGCAGATCGTCGCGGCCTTGCGGTCGCTGCGGCCGGACGGTCCGCTCAATTCGTGGTTCGAGCAGATTCTCAAGGAAGGCACCGGGAAGGGGTTTCAACCAGAGCACAACCGGCGCTGGCTGCAGGAGACCCGGCCAATCCTCGAAGCATTCTTCCACGCGCGGACGATGCTCGAATTGGTCGTGCGCTACGCCCGCGAGCTGCAGGAGCCGCCGCAGATGCTGCCGTCCGGTTGGGCGACGCTGTTGTGTCTCTATAATCTGCGTTGAGCCGGACTGAAGTCCGGCGCTACGACGGCAGACCCCTCCGTGGTCGTTCGGTGGTCGTTCCCCAGCCCCAGCCCCAAGTCCCGAGTCCCGGCGTATAATGTGCCCGTTTGCCCTGGTCCGCCCACCACTTTCCTTTCCGGAGGCTTCTCATGACTGGCAAGGTGCGTACGGCGCCCCGCGCGCTGGCCTTGGCCGCCTTCATGGCAGCGCTGGCCCTGACGAGCGCCCGCGCGACCGTTGACGCGCAGCAGCCGGCCGAGGCGGCCGCCATCAAGTCGCTCGCCTGGCGCGAGATCGGTCCCGCCAACCCGGGCGGCCGCATCAGCGCCATCGTCGGGATTCCCGGCGACCCGAAAGTGTTCTACGTCGGCGCCGCCGCCGGCGGCATCTTCAAGACCACCAACGCCGGCACCACGGTCGAACCAATCTTCGACGACCAGAACGTGCAGTCGATCGGCGACATCGCCGTCGCCCCGTCCGACCCGAACGTGCTCTGGGTCGGGAGCGGCGAAGGCAACCCGCGCAACAGCGCCGGGATGGGTGACGGCGTCTACCGCTCGACCGACGCCGGCCGGACCTGGGTGAACCTCGGACTCGGCGACACGGAGAAGATCGCGCGCGTCCGCGTGCACCCGAAGGATCCCGACACCGCCTGGGTCTGCGCGCTCGGCCACGAATGGGGGCCGAACGAAGAACGCGGCGTGTTCAAGACGACCGACGCCGGCAAGACCTGGAAGAAAGTCCTTTATCTCGACAACCTCACCGGCTGCTCCGATCTCGACATCAACCTGAGCAACCCGCGCATCCTCTTCGCCGGCATGTACACCTTCCGGCGCTGGGCGTGGTTCTTCGAGAGCGGCGGCAAGCAGACGGCCGTCTATCGCTCGCTCGACGGCGGCGAGACCTGGCAGAAGCAGGCGGGCAACGGCCTGCCGAAGGGCCCCATGGATCGCATCGGCGTCGCGATCGCTCAGAGCAGCCCGAACATCCTCTACGTCATCAGCGAGACGACGAATGAGGGCGAGCTGTGGCGGTCGGACGACAACGGCGAGAGCTGGAGGATGGTGAACGACGATCGGAACATCAATTTCCGGCCGTTCTACTACAGCGACATCCGCGTGGACCCGAACAACCCCGACATCATCTACTCGCTCTCTGGCCCCCTAATCAAATCCACCGACGGCGGCCGGACGTTCGCACGGATCGCCGGCAGCGTGCACGGCGATCACCAGGCCCTGTGGATCGATCCGAAGGACTCCGATCGCGTGCTGGACGGCAGCGACGGCGGCTTCCAGGTCTCGTACGACGCCGGGCGCACCTGGGATGTCATGAACACGTTCGCGGCCACGCAGTTCTATCACCTCGACTACGACCTGCGCGATCCGTACTACGTGTGCGGCGGCCTCCAGGACAACGGCACGTGGTGCGGCCCGAGCCGCACCGGATCGCCGCTTGGCGTGACCAAGGCCGACTGGTACACGGTCGGCGGCGGCGACGGCTTCTTCGGCGTCCCGATGATCAAGGAACCGCACATGGTGTTCGCCACCTCGCAGGGCGGCTACATCACGGTGCGCGACATCCGCTCGGGCCGATCGTGGAACATCCAGCCGTACCCGAACCGCGTCGGTTCTGTCGGCGACGCGATAAAGGACCACAAGTACCGCTTCAACTGGAACCCGCCGGTCGTACGCTCGCCGCACGATCCGAAGGTCATCTACTTCGGCGGCAACGTCCTCTTCAAGACGACCAGCTACGGCCAGTCCTGGGATGTCATCAGCCCCGATCTGACGACCGACGACAAGAGCAAGCAGCAGTCGTCGGGCGGCGAGATCGTCACCGACAACACGGCCGCCGAGTTCCACTGCACCATCATCGCGATCGCGCCCTCGCCCGTCGATCCGAACGTCATCTGGGTCGGCACCGACGACGGCAACGTGCAGGTGACGCGTGATGGCGGGAAGACCTGGAACAATGTCTTCAAGAACCCGCCCGGGCTCGCGCCCAACGCGTTCATCCCGACGGTGGACGCGTCGCACTTCGACGCGGGCACGGCCTACGTCGCCGCGGATCACCACCAGGACAACGACTATCAGCCGTACGCCTACAAGACGACCGACTTCGGCAAGACCTGGACGGCCATCCACGCGAACCTGCCGAAGCGCGGCTGGATCCACGCGGTCCGCGAAGATCCGAAGAACAGGAACCTGCTCTACGCCGGCACCGAGCTGGGTGTCTACGCGTCGTGGGACGGCGGCGGGCGCTGGGTGTCGATCAGGAACAACCTGCCGGCGGTGCCCGTGCGCGACATGTTCGTGCACCCGCGCGACAACGATCTCGTCCTCGCGACGCACGGCCGCGGCGCCTGGATTCTGGACGACGTGACGCCGCTGCAGAAGCTGGCCGAGGCGATGGCGTCGTCCACTCCCACGCTGTTCGATCCGCCGCAGGCGACGCGCTGGGTGATGTGGAACCGGGAGTCGAACGTCGGCGAGAAGTGGTACCGCGCCGACAATCCGCCGACCGGCGCGCTCCTCACCTACCACTTGAAGAGCGACGCGAAAGACGTCACGATCGCGATCGCCGACAAGGGCGGCAAGACGGTGCGGACGATCCGCAACGCCGCGAGAACGTCCGGGGTGAACCGCAGCGTCTGGGACCTGCGGATGGACGTGCCGCCTCCGCCGGCGGGTCCGCAGCCGACCGGCTTCGGCCCTTCGACAGGCTCAGGGCAGGCGGGGCGTGGGGCTAGCGCCGGCGCCGCGGCGTTCTTCGGGTTCGGCGGCGGCGGCATCGCCGCGCTGCCGGGCGAGTACACCGTGAAGCTGCGCGTCGACGGACGCGAGACGTCGAAGCCGGTGGCCGTGCGGATGGATCCACGGGTGGACATCTCGATGGCCGACCTGCAGGCGCAGTACGACCTGGCCATCCAGCTCCAGGATCTGTCCACGAAGGCGACCGCCATGACGGTCCGCGTGGACGACCTGACGCGGCAGCTCACGGCGCTGCAGCAGCGCCTCAGTCAGCGGCGCGCGCTCACCGACGGCAGCGGCGCGGCCGGCCAGGCGGAAAGCGCGGATCTCGGCGGCGCGGTGAAGGCCGCGATCCAGAAGCTGAAGACGCTGCGCGACACGACGCTCGCGCGGCCGCTGCCGGGTCTCGGGTACCGGCAGTATCCGCGGTTCCAGGAGGAGGTCCGCACCGTCTTCGGCATCGTGAACGGCGATCCCTTCCCGCCGACCGAAGGCGCGAAGATTCGCTACAAGGAACTCGTCGAGGAGGGCGCGCAGCTCACGGCCGAGCTGAACGAGATCATCACGA
>CAYHSN010000148.1:0-1961 GCA_964359235.1 uncultured Vicinamibacterales bacterium
CGGCGATGTCGAGCTCCGACATGACCTTGACGCGCGAGATGATGGTGCTGTGAAAACGCTTGTCGATCGGCCGCATGGCCGGCTGCAGCACGCCGTCGATGCGGTACTTCACGTGGACGGCGTCGTCCTGCGTTTCAATGTGGATGTCGCTCGCCCGCCGCTGAATGGCCGTGAAGATGGTGGAATCCACGAGCCGAATCACCGGGCTCGCGTCGCTCGTCAGGCGCTCGACCGAGAGCTTGTCCTCGCCGTTCTCCTCCTCACGGAGAATCTGCATCTGGAAGCCTTCGGTGGCTTCCTCGAGCACGCGCTGCGAGCTCTCGCTCTTCTTCAGAATGGTCTGGATCGCCGAGGGCGTCCCGACCAGCACCTTGATGGGCGTCGAGAGCACGACCGCCAGCTCGTCAATGGTCGGCAAATCCGTCGGATCGGACACGACGATCACGAGCGCGTGGCCGTCGCGCCGGTACGGCACGAAGCCGTAGCGCAGCATCAGGTCGGCCGGGATCGTCCGGAACAGCTCCTGGTCGATGCGGAACTCCGCCATGTCGAGGAACTCGAGCCGGTAGCGCTCGGCGAGCCGCCGCGCGTGCGCGGCCTCGGCCGCGTGATCGATCGGCGCCGCGTCCTCGCCTCCGGCGTAGAGGTCCGTCACCGAGCGTTGCGTGTCCATCAATCCCTCAGCGCGAGATCACCGTCGAGAGCTGGAAGAGCGGCATGTAGAGCGCCAGCAGCAGGCCGGCGATCACCAGGCCCATGATGACGAGCAGCATCGGCTCGATCGTCGTCACGAAACGCCCCAGCTTCGTGTCGTTCTCCTCGTCGAAGAAGTCGGCCAGGCTGTTCAACATGTCCTGCAGCGCACCGGTTGATTCACCGACCTCCACCATCTTGACCGCGACGTCCGGGAAGGCCCCGCGCTCCCCCATCGCCAGCGCGAGCGCGCGCCCCTCGCGCACCTGCTGCTCGATCACGCCCAGCTCTCGCGCCATGTACTGATTGCCGATGGCGCGCGCGGTGATGCCGAGCGCGTTCACCAGCGGAATGCCGCCGCCGAGCAGCGTCGCCAGCGTGCGCGCGGCCTGCGACGTCGCGAACCTCCGCATCGTCGGGCCGGCGCCCGGCAAGGCGAGCAGCAGCCGATCCAGCCGCGCGCGCTGACCCGGCCGCCGAATCCACGTCCACGCCGCCACCGCCAGACCGATCCCGCCGCCGAGAATCAGCGGGAACCAACGGAGCACAAACTGCGAGAACTCGACGATCAGCCGCGTGACGAACGGGAGCTCCTTGCCGAACCCCTCGTAGAACCCCGCGAACTCGGGCACGACCCGGAACAGAATGATGCTGACGACCACGAGCGAGAGCGCCACCAGGATCGCCGGATAGATGAGCGCCGACAGCGTCTTCCGCTTCACGCCCGTGATGACCTTGACGTACGCCACGTAGCGCCGGATGACCTGCTCGAGACTTCCGCTCTTCTCGCCCGCCATCAGCGACGCGTGATACACGCCGGGGAACAAATCCCCCTGCGCCTCGAAGGCCTCCGACAAGGAACTCCCGGCGCGCACGCGCTCGTAGATGTCGTCCAGCACCGCGCGGAACACCGGATTGTCGATACGTCGCCGGAGGATTTCGAGCGACTGCACGAGCGGCATGCCCGCGCGCAGCAGCGTGGCCAGCTCCTGGTTGAACATCAGGAACTCGGCCTGACCGACCCGTCGGCGTTGCGGCAGCCGCAGCGCGCCGGCCGTCCAACCCGCCCGCCGGACCCCGAGGATGTACAGCCCCTTTTCCTCGAGGTCGCGCCGCAGACGGGCTTCGCTCTCGGCGACGTAGACGCCCTCGATCACTTCCCCGTTCGGCGTGCCCAGCCTGCAGCGAAACTCCATTGTTCAGTGGCGGGGCCCCCTGCACCCCGCCTGGCGCGCTTCGCTCACGGGGCCCCTCGCACCCCGCTCCGC
>CAYHSN010000148.1:2061-5248 GCA_964359235.1 uncultured Vicinamibacterales bacterium
TTAGTGTCGGGATCCTCTGCATAGCCCGCGTGGAAGTCTCCTGGATCGATATCGGCTGATCCGCGCAAGATCTTGTCTCTATGGACATTACCCGGATCGGACCTTCGCCGGATTATATACCATCCAGAACGACCGCCGCCCTTTCTTCGCCGCGCGAGAGCGGCGACAAACCGAACCCGTTCTTTAGACCGAGGGATCGTCCGGATGGCTTGAGGAGCAGCGGCCTAGCGGCGCGGGAGCAGGGATAGGATGCGGGCGACGTACTCGCGCGTTTCGCGATACGGAGGAACGCCGCCGAAACGCTCGACGGTCGCCTCGCCGGCGTTGTAGGCCGCCAGCGCGACCGACAGTTCGAAGCGGCCGAGCAGCGACTTCAGGTGCTTGATGCCCGCGTCGACGTTCGACTTGGGATCGAACGGATCCGCAACCGAGTACTGCCGCGCGGTAGCGGGCATGAGCTGCATGAGGCCCTTCGCGCCCTTCGGGGACACGGCTTTCGAGCGGTAGGCCGACTCCACGGCGATGACCGCGCGCACCAGTCGCGGATCGACCCCGTGCTCGCTCGACATGGTGTCGATCAACTCCGCATACGGCACCGCGCCGAGCGCCGGCGGCGTGGGCGCCTCAGACGCGGCGTCAGCCACAGGCTCGGGATATGGCACCTCGTCCGGAAGGATGTCCTGAACCCACGAGACCGGGCAGGACACTTCGCCGCCCGCGCGCAGCGCCAGGACGACGGTGTCACCGTCGATGCGGTGGCTTCTGACGGAGAGCGTCCGACCGGAGGTGAAATAGATGATCTCGGCGCGGGCCTGGGCGGCCCCGGCCGTCAAGAGGAGAACCGCCGCCGCGACGCCCCGCAGGAGCCAGGTCCGCATCTCGTGCCGGATCTTACCACGCCCTACTGCGGCTCGACGAAGAGGTGGAACACCCTGATGCCGAGCTCGCGGCGGTCGCTGCCGCCGTGCTCGGCCGGGATGAACGCCCTGTCCGCGGCGATCGTCAGCTCCACCATCTCGCCGGTCCCGAGCGCGCTCGCGCTGACCCGCGACTTGTGGAGGAAGCGGGAGGCGTCCTGAATCGGGAACGAATCGACCACCTGGTCGCCGACGCGCACCGACACCTGCTGCGGCGGGTCGAACACGTCGGTCCGGCCGTCGGCGTCCAGATAGACGATGAGATCGCGCTGCGGATTGCGGAACGAGACCCGCGCCTCACGCTTCGTCCAGCGCCATTCCTCGAGCGAGTTCCCCTGGGCGACTTCCTGGTCGTGCCACCCGTCCCCATAGACGAGGAACACGCCTTCGGACTGCGGCAGGAGTTCGATCGTCGCCACCGCGTAGGCTTTCTGTCCGTTGTCGCGGCCCCCGAGCGTCAACCGCTGCTGGTTCTTCGGATCGTACAACCCCATCTGGATGGTGGCCTGGCCGAGGTACGGATACACGGGGATGAACAGCGTGCGCGAGTACTGAATCGTCTGCCCCGGCTTCCACTGCGAGCTGGGCGTCGCCGGATCGTGGTCGTCGGTCCACATCACCTCGTCGTCCGAGTCCACGAAGTGGACCATGACCCGGTAGTTGCCGTCGATCTTCGCGTCGGGCGCGACCTGGAAGCGGTACGTCATCTCGATCGGCCCGCCGAGCGGCGCGCGATGCCGGTTCGCGGCCGCGCTCGGCACGGCCACGGCCGGCTCGGAGCCGCCGCCGCACGACATGGCGGCGAGCGCCGCGCCCACGAGGATCAGGAGGACACACAGCAGCCGGGCGGTCGTTCGATAGGGGCTCATAGTGCTCAGCGTCACGGAAGCTGGACGTCGGCGACCACAAATTCTACTTCAGTTGCCGCATGTATCGCAATTATGTTAGCCTTCCGCGCATTCGAGGCGACTGCACACGGAGGCTCGGGACATGTCGTTCGACGCGCTGGGCATGATCGAGACCAAGGGTCTCATCGGATCGATCGAAGCCGCCGACGCGATGGTGAAGGCGGCCAACGTCGTGCTGGTCGGCAAGGAGTACATCGGCGCCGGCTACGTCACCGTGATGGTGCGCGGTGATGTCGGCGCCGTGAAGGCCGCGACCGACGCCGGGGCGGCCGCCGCGCGGCGAGTCGGCGAGCTGGTGTCGGTCCACGTGATTCCGCGCCCTCACGCCGAAGTCGAGAAGATCCTTCCGAAACCCAAGGACACTGCGAAGTAGCGCAGGCAAGGCGCGCGGGCCTTCAGGCCCGCCGTAGCGCCCGCCCATGGCCGACGCCGCTCCAGCCGATTCCGATCGCGACCTCGCCTCCATCCACGAGGCCCGCACGCTGGCCCGGCGCGCGAAAGAGGCGCGGCCCGTGCTCGCCGAGTTCACCCAGGAACACATCGACGCGATCGTCGACGCCATGGCGGCGGCCGTGACGCCGCACGCCGAGGCGCTCGCGAGGCTCGCCGTCGAAGAAACGGGCTACGGCGTCGTCGCCGACAAGATTCAGAAGAATCTCTTCGCATCAGAGAAGGTCTACCGCTTCATCAGGCCGATGAAGACCGTCGGCGTGATCCGGCGGATCGACGATCGGAAGGTCGTCGAGATCGCGGAGCCTTTCGGCGTCGTCGCCGCGATCGTGCCGTCGACCAACCCGACCTCGACGGCGATCTACAAGATTCTCATCGCGATCAAGGCGCGCTGCCCGATCGTGATCAGCCCGCATCCGGCCGCCGTCCGCTGCATCTCGCGGACCGCCGAGATCATGCACGAGGCCGCGCGGCGCGCCGGTGCGCCCGACGCCGCGATCGCCTGGATGAAGACGGTCACGCTCGAAGGCACGCAGGAGCTGATGAAGCACCGCGACGTCGCGGTCATCCTCGCCACCGGCGGCATGGGGCTGGTGCGCGCGGCGTACAGCGCCGGGAAACCCGCCTACGGCGTCGGCCCCGGCAACGCGCCCGCCTACATCGAGCGCACGGCTGACCTCCCGAAGGCGGTCGGCGACATCATCACCGGCAAGACGTTCGACAACGGTCTGCTCTGCTCGTCCGAGAACTCGGTGGTCGTCGACGAGGCGGTCGCGGAAGAAGTCCGACGCGAGTTCGTGCGGCAGCAGGCCCACTTCCTGTCGCCAGCCGAGATCGACGCGGTCGGCAAGGTGCTGGTCACGCCGCAGCGCCTGCCGAACCCGGCGCTCGTCGGCAGGCCGGCGACCTTCG
>CAYHSN010000148.1:5348-7860 GCA_964359235.1 uncultured Vicinamibacterales bacterium
TTCGGCCTGAAGAAGCCCGCCTTTCGCATCGTGGTCAACACACCGACGACGCACGGATCGATCGGTTTGACGACCGGACTCGATCCGGCGATGACGCTGGGCTGCGGCGGCTACGGCGGCAACATCACCTCGGACAACATCTCGCCGATGCACCTGCTGAACATCAAGCGCCTGGCCTACGAGGTGACGCCGGCGGCCGCGCGGGCGCACACGCCGGCCGCGGGACCCGCCCTGCCGAAAGCCCCGGCCGAACCCGTCCAGCAGGGCGTCAGCGCCGACTCCATCCTCCAACTGATCGACCAGGTCCTCTCCTCGCGCGGCGTGCCGGCGGCGGCGCCGGCGCCGCCGCCGACGCCCACAGCCGCCAGGCCCGTCGATTTCGTCTGTGAAGAGGACGTGCGGCAGGCGATCAAGAAAGCCGAGAAGATCCTCGTGGGCGCCCGGACGATCATCACGCCGGCAGCACGGGATCTGGGTGACCAGCACAAGGTCTTCACGCCTGTACTGATTGACCCATCAGCACTTAAGGGTTGACCGTTGGCGGCCCGGATGGTACTCTAGCCCGCGATGATGCCGAGTGTGTGGCGGCCGATCGTGGCCGCCTGCGGCCTGACCGTCGTCCTCGCGGGATGCGGCGCCGGTCCCAGGCCGCGGCTCCCTGCGCCCGCGCCGGCAGCGGTCACGCCGGCCCGGCAGACCCCCGCGCCCGTTCCCCCGCCAGAACCCGAGGACCACGTCGCGTCGCTCATCGCCCGTTCAGAGGCGCATTTCACGACCGGCGAGCGCGAGTTCTCGCTCGGCCATCTGGATCAGGCGAAGGCCGCGTTCGACCTCGCGGTCGAGGTGCTGCTCGAATCACCGGAGGGCGCGCGAACCGAGCCGCGGCTGCGCGCGCATTTCGATCGGCTGGTCGACCGCATCAACGCCCTCGAGCTGCAGGCGCTCGCGCAAGGCGACGGCTTCACCGAGAAGAAGTACGAACCGGCGACCATCGACGCGCTGCTCGAGATCGCGACCTTCCCGCCGCCCGACGCGGGGACGGAGACGCGCGAGTCGGTCGAGAACGACATGCGCGTCACGCTTCACGACATTCCGATTCCGCTCAACGCGAAGGTGCTCTCGTACGTGGAGCTCTTCCAGGGCCGGCTCCGCGACTGGTTCCAGGAGGCGCTGCACCGCGGCGCGCAGTACATGCCCATGATCCAGGGTGTGTTCCGCGCGGAGGGTCTGCCCCTCGATCTCGCGTACGTGCCGCTCGTCGAGAGCGCGTTCAAGCCGAACGCGTTGTCCCGCGCGAAGGCCAAGGGCGTCTGGCAGTTCATGCGCGGCACCGCCGTCGAGAACGGCCTGCGCCACGATTGGTACGTGGACGAACGCGCCGATCCGCTGAAGGCCACGGCGGCGGCCGCGAAGTATCTGCGCGGGCTCTACGACATGTTCGACGGCGACTGGCATCTCGCGCTCGCCTCGTACAACGGCGGGCCCGGCCGCATCCAGCGCGCCCTCAAGCGCGCCAAGACGGACGATTTCTGGAGGATCAGGGAATCGTCGCGCTACCTGCCGCGCGAAACCCGCGAGTACGTCCCGATGATCCTCGCCGCGATCATCATCGCCAAGAACCCGGTGCAGTACGGGTTCGAGGTTGCCCGGCCGGCCGCGCCCGCACACGAGAAGGTCACCTTGCCGATGCCGGTGGACCTGCGGCGGGTCGCCGAGTGGACCGGCGTCTCGGTCGACGAGATCCAGACCCTCAATCCGGAACTACGGCGCTGGACGACGCCTCTGAAGGACAAGGAGTACGAGCTGACGGTGCCGGCCGGCACCGCCGCGCAGCTCGCGGAACGACTGGCGTCCGCGTCGCCGAGCGATCTCGTGTCGGTCAGCGAGTACATCGTCCGCAAGGGCGACACACTGTCGACGATCGCGCGGCGCCTGAAGGTCGGCACAACCGACCTGGCCGACGCCAACGGGTTAACGCGCAAGGCGAAGCTCAAGCCGGGCCAGCCCCTGATCGTGCCGCGCCCGCCGGCCACGGTGCTCGCCGCTCGGACCGATCGTCCAGCCCCGATCGCCGCGTCGGGTGCAGCCGGGTCGTCCGGATCCTCGCGGGTCGTCTATCGCGTGCGCCGGGGCGACTCCCTGTGGTCGATCGCGCAGGAGTTCGACACCACGGTTGACGCGATCAAGGGCTGGAACAAGCTCCGCAGCAGCAAGATCAACGTCGGCGATCGCCTCACGATCCATCTCAACCGCAGCGGCGGCGAGCAGTAACGCCCTCAGCGCAATCTCAGCCATCTCTCGAACAAGGCGGATGGCAGATCCTGCCATCTCGCAGGCATAAGGCCTGGAAAACGCAGGACTAAACCCGCCCTCACGGCGGACTGCCCTTTGCAGGGATCTGCTCGTTCCTCGTTCCTGGCGCAGGTTCCCGCCGACCCTGCAGGGTCGGCCCAGATGTCAGAGCTTGTGAAGAAATCGGTGTAGGGGCCGCCTTTAGGCGGCCCTGTCTGGT
>CAYHSN010000149.1:0-7830 GCA_964359235.1 uncultured Vicinamibacterales bacterium
CCGCTCCGCTCCGCGCCACTCCGCCTTCATCCGACGGTCCGATGCCGGGCCCGCTCAGTGATTAATCAAGGAGCGCAGCGCCGGGACCCGCCCGCCCTTGCCGTGACGCGCCGCCACGGCGCCCACGGTCTTCAACATCTTGCGCATCTGCACGAATTGCTTCAGCAACCGGTTCACGTCCTCCACGGTCGCGCCGCTGCCGCGCGCGATGCGGCGGCGGCGGCTGCCGTTGATGATCTGGTGGTTCCGGCGCTCGCGCGGCGTCATCGAGTCGATGATCGCCTCGACGCGCACGAGCTGACGTTCATCGATCTCCGCCTTGTTCTTGTCCAGCTCCCGCAGCGCGCCCATGCCGGGCAGCATACCGAGGATCTGCTCGAGCGGCCCCATGCGTCTGACCGCGCGCAACTGATCGCGGAAGTCCTCCAGCGTGAACTCGTCCTCCCGGATCTTCCGCTCGAGCGTCGCTGCATCATCCGTCGAAATCGCCTGCTCGGCCTTCTCGATGAGCGACAAGACGTCACCCATGCCGAGCACGCGCGACACGACCCGCTCGGGCTGGAACGGCTCCAGATCCTGGAGTCGCTCGCCGCTGCCGACGAAGGCAATCGGCACGCCTAGCACGGAGACGACCGACAGCGCAGCGCCGCCACGCGCGTCGCCATCCATCTTCGTCAGCACGACGCCCGTGATGCCGACGCGGCGATTGAACTCGCCGGCGCTCTTGATGGCGTCCTGCCCGGTCATCGCATCGGCGACGTACAGCCGATCCGCCGGTTCGACCGCCGTCTTGATCGCCTCGAGCTCCACCATCAGCTCGTCGTCGATGTGCAGGCGGCCCGCCGTGTCGACGATGAGGGTGTCGAAGCCCAGGTGGCGGGCGTCGGTGAGCGCACCCGCCGCACGCGCGACCGGGTCCCGCTCGCCAGCCGGGTCGTGCACGCGCAGCCCGGCTTGCCCGCCGAGCACCGACAGTTGTTCGATGGCTGCCGGCCGCCGGACATCGGTCGAGACGAGAAACGGGTGCCTGCCCCGCTTCGTGAGCCACACGCCCAGCTTCGCCGCGGTCGTGGTCTTGCCCGAGCCCTGGAGACCGAGCAACAGGATCACGCGGGGCGTCGCCGCTGCGGGCGGCAGCCCGCCGGCGGTGTCGCCGAAGAGCGCCAGCATCTCGTCGCGCACGATGCGCACGACGTGTTGCTCCGGCGTCAAGCTGCGCAGGACCTCCTGGTCGACCGCCCGCTCGCGGACGCGGTCGACGAACGCTTTGACGACGCGAAAGTTGACGTCGGCTTCGAGCAGCGCGAGGCGGATCTCGCGCAGCGCGGCATCGACCGCGTCCTCGGTCAGCCGGGCGTGGCCGCGGAGGGAGCGGAAGACCTCTTGCAGGCGCGTGCTCAGCGCGTCGAACATCTCACTCTACAATCGCCCTAAGCGATTCAAACGCAAACGTTTATCGTAGCTTACGTGGCAAAGAGCTGTCAATTTACGGCAGGGTCGATCGTTGAGTCAGACCGACTTCAGGCGATGGCCGAGCTTGTCCTTCTTGGTCTTGAGGTAGCGCCGTGTGAACTCCGAAGCCGGGATCTCCAGCGGGACCGACTCGACGACCGACAGACCATAGCCCTCGAGGCCAACGAACTTGCGGGGGTTGTTGGTGAGCAGCCGCATCGAACGGACGCCGAGGTCCCGCAGGATCTGCGCGCCGATTCCGTAGTCTCGCTGGTCCGGCTTGAAGCCCAGACGCTCGTTCGCCTCGACGGTGTCATAGCCCTCGTCCTGGAGGGCGTACGCGCGGATCTTGTTCGCGAGCCCGATGCCTCGCCCTTCCTGATTCAGGTACAGGAGCACGCCGCGACCGTCGCGTCCGATCCGCTGCATGGCGGTCGCCAGTTGCGGTCCGCAATCACACCTCGCCGAGTGGAAGACGTCGCCCGTCAGGCACCGCGAATGGACGCGGACCAACACACCGAGCCCGTCGCCGATGTCGCCCTTGACGATCGCGACGTGCGTGTCCCTGTCGACGACGCTCTCGTAGGCATGGATGCGGAACTCGCCGAACTCGGTCGGCAGGCTCGCTGACGCCACCCGCCGCACGAAGCGCTCGGTCTGCATGCGGTACTTGATGAGGTCGGCGATCGTGATCATCAGCAGGCCGTGGCGCCGCGCGAACTTCGCGAGCTGGGGCACGCGCGCCATGGTGCCGTCGGGATTCATGATTTCGCAGATGACGCCCGCGGGAGACAAGCCGGCAGCGCGCGCCAGATCGACGGCCGCCTCGGTCTGGCCCGCCCGCACGAGCACGCCGCCCGCGCGCGCCCGCAGCGGGAACATGTGGCCGGGCCGCGCCAGATCGGCGGGCCTGGTGGCCGGGTCGATCGCCGCGTGCACGGTGGCCGCGCGATCGGCGGCGGAGATGCCCGTGCTCGTGCCGCGTTTCGCCTCGATCGACACGCAGAACGCGGTGTCGAACTTGGCGGTGTTCTGGTTCACCATGAGCGGGATGTCGAGCTCTTCCAACCGCTCGCCTGTCATCGACAGGCAGATGAGCCCGCGGCCGTGCGTCGCCATGAAGTTGATGATCTCGGGCGTGACCTTCTCGGCCGCGATCGTCAGATCGCCCTCGTTCTCGCGATCCGCGTCGTCGACCACGATGACCATCGTGCCGCGCTGGATGGCGTCGATGGCCTGATCGACGGGGGCGAACGGCGAGCGCTGGCGGCCTTTCGCGATGCGCAGCTCGGTCATGGCGGGAGGTCCCGGTACCCTCAGTGCCTGGTCTTCGCCCCGCGCCTCAGGCGGTACTCGCCGACCTCGAGCGCGCGCACGACGTATTTGCCGATGATGTCGCACTCGAGGTTGACGAGGCCGCGTGCACGCGCGACCTTCAGGTTCGTGTGCTCCCATGTGTACGGGATGATCTGGACGTCGAAGTGACGCTCGTCCAGGCCGGCCACCGTGAGGCTGATGCCGTCGACCGCAATGGAGCCCTTGCGCACCAGGTACGGCGCGAGGATCGAGGGGTACTTCACGGTCAGCCAATGGTGCTCGCCTTCGTGCCGGACATCTTCGATGGTGCCGGTGGCGTCCACGTGCCCCTGCACGAAGTGCCCGCCCATCAGGGTCTCGGCGCGCAGCGGCCGTTCGAGGTTCACGAGCGAGCCGCGCTTGAGCGAGCCGAGCGAGGTCACCCGCGCGGTCTCAGGCGACACGTCCATGTGGATGCCATCCGCATCCGACGCGATCACCGTGAGACAGACGCCGCTCACACTGATGCTCGCGCCGGACGCAAGCGCGTCGGCGAGGGCCGTCGTCACGCGCAGGCGAAACCCGGCCGGTGTCGGCTTCAACTCCGCCACTTCACCCATCGCTTCAATCAAGCCTGTGAACATACCCCTCGATCCGCACGTCGCGATCCCAGGTTTCAGCGCGCACATCGTGGAGCGCGGCGAGCGACAGGTCCGCCGACGCCAGCCACGACAGACCCTCCGGGCCCAGCGTGTGCGGCGTGACCCACGCGTCGACCCGATCGACCACGCCCGCGCGCCAGGCGGCCGCGTGCAGTGCGGCACCGCCTTCGATGACGAGCGCCTGCACGCCGAAGCCGACGAGCTGTTCGAGTGCGAACCTCACGTCGCGTGTCTCGACCGCGAGGAGTTGCGCGCCGCGGGCTTCGAGCGCCCGCGCGCGCGCGGGCGACGCGTCCAGACTCGCCCGACTCACCACAATTATGACCGGACCCGCGTCCAGCGTCGAGAGCAGGCGCGCCGTCGGCGGCGTGCACAGCTGTGAATCGAACACGACGCGGGTGAGCGGGCGCGCCCGATACGCGCCGCGCCCGGTGAGTCGCGGATCATCACTGAGGACCGTTCGAGATCCGACTGCGATCGCGTCAACGGCCGCACGCTCGAGATGGATGAGCCGGTTGGCGGCGGGGCCCGTCAGCGGCGTGCGCGCGCCGGCGCTCGCGGCGATCCGTCCGTCGGCGCTCATCGCGATCTTGAGCGTGACGAACGGCCGCCCGTGCCGCATGGCCGTGAGGAATGGTGCGTTCTGGCGCGCCGCCTCGCGCGCACCGGGGCCGATCTCCACCTCCAGGCCGCGATCACGCAGGTACCGGAATCCCCCGCCGCTCACGCGAGGGTTCGGGTCCTCGATGGCCGCGACCACGCGCGCCAGGCCCGCGTCGACAATGCGCTCGACACATGGGCCGGTGCGACCCTGGTGACAGCAGGGCTCGAGCGTGCAGTACAGCGTCGCACCGCGCGCGCGCGCGCCCGCGACGGCGAGCGCAGTGACTTCGGCGTGGGGCAATCCCGCGGCTTCGTGGTGCCCGGTTCCAACGACCACGCCACCGGGCGTGACCACGACGGCGCCGACCATGGGATTCGGCGTCGTGCGGCCGCGTCCGCGCTCGGCGTGGAACAAGGCCCGCGCCATGTAGTCGTCGTCGGTGAGCGGCCCTACCACTGCTCCTCGAAGAGCGCGTCGACGTACTCCTGCGCCGAGAACGGGACGAGATCGTCGATGCCTTCGCCCACGCCGACGTACCGGATCGGCAGCTTCAGCTCGTGGGCGATCGCGACGGCAATGCCTCCCCGAGCGGTGCCGTCGAGCTTGGTCAGGACGATGCCGCTGACGCCGACCGCCTGAAGGAATTCGCGCGCCTGCGACAACCCGTTCTGTCCGACGGTCGCATCGAGCACCAGCAACACCTCGTGGGGGGCGCCCGCGATCTCGCGCGCCGCCACACGCCGGATCTTGTCCAACTCGCCCATCAGGTTCACGCGCGTGTGCAGGCGCCCGGCGGTGTCCACGATCACGGGATCGCGGCCGCGCGCCTTGCCGGCCGCGATCGCGTCGAACACGACCGCCGCGGGATCGGCGCCCGGCTTCGCCCGGATGAAGTCGACGCCTGCCCGACCCGCCCAGATCTCGAGCTGCTCGACCGCCGCGGCGCGAAACGTGTCGGCGGCGCAGATGAGCGGGCGATCGCCAGCGCCCTTCGACAGGTTCGCCAGCTTGCCGACTGTGGTCGTCTTCCCCGTGCCGTTGACGCCGACCACGAGCACGACCCGCGGCCGGGCGCCGCTCGCGGCGGGCCGTTCGGCGTCCTGGAGGATGCGGAGGATCTCGGCCTTGACCAGTTCGCGCAGACGAGCGCCACCGCCGGACGCGTGGCGCACGCCGCCCACGATGCGCCCGGTCGCCGCGACGCCGACGTCCGCCGCGATGAGCGCGTCTTCGAGCGCTTCGACGGTCTCGACGTCCACCGGCTGCGCGCCGTCAACGCGACCGGCGATCTGCTCGAGGCGCGAGACAAACTGCTGTGTCGTGCGGGCCAGGCCCTCACGAATGCGTCCGAAGAAGCTCATGGACAGTCCGGGCAACCTCGAGTGCGCGTCGCCGAGCAATCAGCAATCAGCAATCAGCAATCCACAATCGTGTCAGCCCCGCTCAGGTTCCGCGCGCTGCCGGCGCAGCATCAGCGCTTGGACCGCAACCTGCGGGGTCCTGCGGCCGGCGAGCACCTCGGCCATCTGCGCCGCGATGGGCAGCTCGACGCCATGGTGTGCAGCGAGCGCGAGCGCGGCGCCTGTCGTCCGCACGCCTTCAGCGACCATCCGCATGCCCGCAAGGATGTCCGCGAGCGGCCGGCCCTTGCCGAGCTCGATGCCCACGTGCCGGTTGCGGCTCAGCGAACCCGTGCAGGTGAGCACCAGATCGCCGAGACCGCTCAGTCCCGCGAGCGTGTCGTGCCGCCCGCCCAGCGGGCAGGCGAGTCTGGAGATCTCGGCGAGCCCGCGCGTGATGAGGGCGGCGAGCGCGTTGTGCCCGAGTCCGAGCGATTCGACCACGCCCGCCGCGATGGCGATGATGTTCTTCATGGCGCCGCCGATCTCGACGCCCGTGACATCGTCCGTCGCGTAGAGCCGAAAAAAGCGGCCGCGAAAGCTCTCCTGCACACGGGCGGCCGCGGCGGCGTCAGTCGACGCCACGAGCAGCGCCGTCGGCAGGCGATTCGCCACCTCGAGCGCGAAGCTCGGCCCGGAGAGCGCGACCACCGGCCGGTGGCCGCACGTCTCTCCAATCACTTCGGACATTCGCCGCAACGTGTCTGTCTCCAGTCCCTTGGTCGCGCTGACCACGATGGCCCCGGCCGGCACCAGCGGCGCAGCCGCGCGCATGACATCGCGCGTCCCGTGCGACGGCACTGCGCCGACAACGAACTCCGCGCCGTCGAGCGCCTCGTCGAGCGCAGACGTCGGCAGAACGGACTCCGGAAACACGATGTCTGGCAGGTACGTCGGGTTCGCGCGCCGCGCGCACATCTCGCGCACCAGCGCGGCGTCACGCCCCCACAGGCGAACGCGATGGCCGTTCGTGCCCAGGTGAACCGCAAGCGCGGTGCCCCAGCTCCCCGCTCCGAGGACAGCGGATGTCATCGTGAGTGACTCAGTTGATCGGCCCGCCGGCCGATCCGGCGCTCGGTGCCGGAGCGGATGCGCGCCAGATTCGATCGGTGACGGTACACGATCAGCAACGCCATGATCGCCGCGGCGGCGACCACGGCCGCCGGCGTGCCGGCCAGCCAGGCAGCCGGCGGAACCGTCACGGTCGCCACGATCGACCCGAGCGACACGTAGCGCGTGACCCAGACGACCGCAGCGAAGACGACGACGGCAAGGCCGGTCACGGCTGGCGCCAGCACCGAAAACACGCCGCATGCCACCGCCACGCCCTTACCACCCCGGAACCGCAGCCAGACCGGATGCACGTGCCCAACCACGGCGGCGACACCCGCCGCGGCCCTGGTGGCCTCTGCGCCGCCTGCGAGTTGCGCGAACCAGACGGCCGTCGCCCCCTTGGCGATGTCGAGGACGAGCACCGTCAGGCCGAGCGAGGTGCCGGTCAGGCGCAGCACGTTGGTGGCCCCCACGTTGCCGCTGCCGCTCCTGCGCACGTCCACCCCGCCGCGGGTGCGCGCCAGCAGGAACGCAAACGGGATCGACCCCAGCAAGTAGCCGCAGAGAACCACGATCCAATCGGACATGTGAGGGCTCCCCGGTCGCGGTGCCTTGATCTTAGGTTACGAGCGGCTCCACGATCCATCATCACCCGCGGGTGCGGGCGAGCGGAGACTTCACGAGCGGCGCGTAGCTCCGACCGGCTGTCGCGAGCCGACTCTCGTAGAGCGTGATCGCCTCGACGCGGCAGGGCGCCGCGTCGAGGCGCACGTCGCGGATCGCCCCGCGCACGGCGTCGCCCTGCCGCCGGTCGAGGTCCTTGAAACGCGCCAGCGTCAGGTGTCCCGAGAAGGGCCTGGCTTCCGGCGGTCCACCGATCTGCTGCAGTCGTCCCTCGACTTCGTCGTGCAGGTCAGCAAGCTCGGAGGCCCCCTGCACGGTGCCGAGCCAGAGGACGCGCGGCGCGCCCACCGGGGGAAACACGCCCGCGCCGCCCAGCACCAGGTCGAACGCCGGTGTGAGCAGCGGCTGCCTCAGGGCCTCGTGCAGCACCCCGGCCCGATCTTCGCCGACCTCGCCGATGAAACGAATCGTCAGGTGCAGGTTGCGCGGCTCCACCCATTTCACCGCGCGGCCCAGACCGGCGGTCTCCAGGCGTTTGCTGATCTCCCTCGTGACGCGGGAGACGGCCAACCGCCGCGATTCGTCCAGGTCCACGGCGACGAAGAGACGCATGGGCTGACACCTTGAAGGAACGAGTGACGAGGAACGAGGAACGAGTGGCTGCCCATCCGCGACTCGTCACTCATTCCTCGTCACTCATTCCTCGTTCCTCATTCCTCGTTCCTCATTCCTCGTTCCT
>CAYHSN010000150.1:0-4137 GCA_964359235.1 uncultured Vicinamibacterales bacterium
CCCGTTCGGGTTGGGAAGGCGGGTGGAGGCGGCGGGAGTCGAACCCGCGGCCGAAAGTACGGCGCCGCCGGACTCTACATGCTTGTCCGCCCTTGAGATTTCGCGACCCGCGTCGAAGGACGGCGGAAACCGCCGGCCGCTAGCCCCGAGTCATCTCACCGCCACGAGTCGAGACAGCTCGGGGCGACCAGCCTGCTTGAATGACATCCAGTCCCGGCCCGCAGGCTGACCGAGGTGGACGTCGCGGGTGTTTAGGCCGCGAGAGCGAGCTGCGTGTTCGCAGTTAGGTTTGTTTTCACCGGTTTTACGAGCGAGTGAAAGCTCGGCATGCATCCTGCGGTCCTGTACCTCCGTCGAAGCCAGATCGCCCCCACGCAACACACGCGAAGCAACGAGGAACGAGAGGCAGCTCGTGCGACCATTGTACGGGGTGCCATCGAGACGGTCAAATTCGAAATCCAGAGACTCGAAACAAGACATGAGCCCTGTGCGTCAAACCGCTGACGCGATTGAAGTTGTTGCGATGCAACAGCTTGACTTGGCGCGATCCCGGCCCTCATAATGCCAGAGTGATGTAGGGATTGATCGCCATGTCTGTTGAAGATCACATCAAGCAGTCGGCCGAAGGGTTCTGCAAGCGCCTGCAGATCGATCTCTCCGCGCAGATCGAGGAGTTCGTGATCGAGCTGGCGCGTGCGGCCGAAGAGGAACGCGCCTCGGCGGTCGCGGAAGCCACGCTACGGATCGCCGGCGAGCTGGCGGCCGCGAAGGCGGATGCCGAGCACGCCGCGCGGCGGACGGCGCAGGAATCCGTCGCGGCCGAACTCGAGGCCTTGAAAGCCGAAGTCGAGCGATCGAAGCAGGACATCCAGCGTACCGCAGACGAAGCCGCCCGCCGCGCGCGCGAAGAGGCCGAGCAGTCGTTCGAGCTCGAACGCGCGCGGGCGGCGCTCGAGAACGAGCAGGCGGTCGAGTCGTCCGTGATCGCCGCGCTCTTCGAGGAGCGCCAGGCGCAGATGCAGACGGTCGAGCGCGTGGCCGGCGTCATCCGGCGGCTCGATCAGGGCCGGCAACTCACCGAAATTCTGAACGCGCTGGCCGAAGGGGCCTCGGCCGAGGCGCCGCGCGTCGCGTTGCTCACGGTGCAGGGCGATCGGATCCGCAGCTATCGACTCGTGGGCTTCGGGGCCAACCCCGCGGCGGTCGACCTCGAGCGCGGCCAGGCCGGCGTGGTCGCGCGCGCGCTCGACCAGGGCGACATCGCGTTTGCCGAGCCGGCCGCGCCCGGGCACCCGATTCCGGCGGGGCCCGGATTCACGGCGCTCCCGCCCGATCGCAGCGGCATCGCGATCCCGATTCAGGTCGGGGGCAGCGCGGTGGCCGTCCTGTACGCGGACGATGTGAGCGAAGACGCGCAGGCGAAGCCGGCGGCGTGGCCGGAGGCAATCGAAATCCTCACGCGTCACGCGGCCTTGTGCCTCGAGAACCTGACAGCAGTGCGCACCGCGCAGGCGCTTGGCGCGACCGCCCGTCCGGCGAGCGGCCCGGGCGCCTCCGCGACCTCGTCGGGCGCCCCGCCCGCGGGCGAGGACGAACAAGGCGGCGCGCGCCGCTACGCGCGCCTGCTCGTCTCCGAGATCAAGCTTTACAACGAAGCGGCCGTACGCGTCGGGCGCCAGAAAGGCGATCTGCTCGAGCGGCTGCGCGCCGAGATCGACCGCGCGCGGCGGCTTTACGACGAGCGGGTGCCCGCGGCCGTGCGCGGGATGCACGCGTTCTTCGACGAAGCACTCATGCAGACGCTCGCGGGCGGCGATGCGGCCTTGCTCGGCCGGCGCACCGACGCGCTGGCGTGACAGACCCGCGAGTCTGTTCCGCCGCCGATCGGTTCCGACGATCCGTTCCACTGACGAAGATCCGGTGGCACACGGCTTCAGAGCGTGGGAGGGACTCGCGCTCTTCGGCTCTGTGTGTGCGCGGGCCATCAAGAGGGGAGTCCTGGTTGACGCGCGCGCGCGGCCTGTTCGTCGGTGTCCTGGTCGTCGCGCCGCTCGTGGTCGCGATCGGCTTCGCTCGTCCGCAGCAACCGCCCACGGGCGCCCCGCCCGCACTCGCGCCCACCCCGCATCCGCCAGTTCCCCCCGATCTCGACGAGATCTGGCTCGCGCCGTCTGATGCGAGCGCGAAACGCGCAAGCGCCGCGCGCTTCGCCGGTCTGCAGGAAGGCGTGCGGATGCACCTCGAGGGCGATCACGAGAGCGCGCTCAGGCTGTTGTCCGATCCCGCGTGGCAGTCGACGGAGCTCGCCGGGTACGCGTCGTACTACAAGGGGCTCGCCGAACTGCGGCTGAAGCGATTCGATGACGCGTGGCGCACGCTGACGGCGCTCGTGGCCGTACGGCCTGAGGGCTATCTGGCCGAGGGCGCAGCGCTCGCGGCAGCCGAGGCCGCCGACGAGCTCGACCAGGAAGACGCGGCGCTGAAGCTCTACGAGGATCTGGCCTCGCAGGAAACGGTCGCAACCGAGGAAATCCTGTATCGGCTCGCGCAGGCGGCGCTCTCGACGGGCGACCGGCGGAAGGCCGCTGACACGCTGCTGAGGGTCTACTACGAGTTCCCGCTGAGCGATCAAGCGCGTCTGTCCAAGACCGATCTGAAGTCGCTCCGGGACGAGGCGGGCGCGCCCGGCACGCGCGCCAGTTTCGCGAAGGATTTCGATCGCGCGCTCCGGCTGTTCACCGCGGGCCGGTACGAAGAGGCACGCTCGGCGTTCCTGGATCTGCGAACGCTCGCGTCAGGCGACGAGCGGGCGCTCGTCGACCTCCGTCTCGCGGCGTGCGAGTTCAACCTCAGGCGATACCGCTCCGCGCGCGACCGCCTGCGCCCATACCTGGTTCGCGCCTCGCCGGATCAGGCCGAGGTGCGGTTCTACCACCTCAGCGCGCTCCTCCGGCTCGGGCGCAAGAGCGACTTCGTCACACGCGCGCGCGCACTCACCCAGAGCTTCCCGGCGAGCCCGTGGGCCGAAGCCGCCCTCGACGCGTTGGCCACCTCCTACATCGTCGAGGACGAGGACGACCGCGCGGCCGAGGTGTTCCGCGAGCTGTATGCGAAGTTTCCCGCGGGACGCCGTGCGGAGCGTGCGGCGTGGAAGGCGGGGTGGTGGGCGTACCGGCACGGCGACTTCGCCGAAACCGCGCGCGCATTCGAAAGCGCCTCGGCGACGTTTCCCCGGTCGGACTACCGGCCCAGCTACCTCTATTGGTCGGGCCGGGCGCGCGCGCGCATGGGCGACGGGACGCTCGCGCGCGAGCGCCTCGGCCTGACCGTGACCGACTACGGAAGTTCCTACTACGGCCGTCTGGCCGCGCGCGAGCTGGCGAAGCTGGCCGGCTCGACCGAGGAGAACGGGTCGCGCGTGCCGAGCGTCACGAGCGCTCAGGCCGCACCCCCGCCGACCGCGCCCCTGATTCGCCTGCTCATCGCGCTCGAGCTGTACGACGCGGCGCTCGCCGAGCTGGACTACGCGCGCGAGGCCTGGGGCGGCTCGCCCGCGCTCGACGCGACGGTCGCGCTGGTGCTGAACCGTCAGGGTGACTACCGCCGCGCCGTGCTCCTCATCAAGCGCGCGTACCCGCAGTTCCTGACGGCCGGCTACGGCGCGCTGCCGGGCGAGGTGCTGAAGGTCGTGTTTCCGCTGGACTACTGGCTGCTCATCCAGAAGTACGCGGCGCAGCACGGCCTCGATCCGCACCTCGTCGCCGCGCTCGTCGCGCAGGAGTCGATGTTCGACGCGGGCGTCCGCTCGGCGGCCAACGCCTACGGGCTGATGCAGCTCGTGCCGGCGACGGGCCGCCGGATCGGCCGGTCGCTCGGCCTGCGCGGCCGCCTCACGACGCGCTCGCTCACGGATCCGGAAACCAACGTCCGGCTGGGCACCAAGCACTTCGCCGACCTGCTCAAGCGTTTCGGCGAGTCGCACCTCGCGCTCGCGGCCTACAATGCCGGCGAACATCGCGTGGTGCGGTGGCTGAAGGAGAACGCCGGCCTGGCGCAGGATGAGTTCATCGACAATATCCCGTTCCCGGAGACGCAAACCTACGTGCGCCGGATCCTCGGAACGGCCGAAGCCTACCG
>CAYHSN010000150.1:4237-7807 GCA_964359235.1 uncultured Vicinamibacterales bacterium
TCCCGGAGACGCAAACCTACGTGCGCCGGATCCTCGGAACGGCCGAAGCCTACCGAAGGCTGTATCCGCTCGGCAGCGAAAGCGGCACGCGGCAGGGCGAGGGACGAGGAACGAGGAACGAGTAACGAGGAACGAGGGACGAGGAACGAGGATGCACAAGCCCCGCGGTTCCCGGAAGGCGGCGCAGTTCACCGAGTCGGTCATCCGCGAGATGACGCGGCTCAACTCCCAGCACGGCGGCGTCAACCTGTCGCAGGGATTCCCGGATTTTCCGGCGCCCGCGGAGGTCAAGGAGGCCGCCTGCGCGGCGATTCGGGCGGAGGTCAACCAGTACGCCATCACGTGGGGCGCGCGGCCGCTTCGCGAGGCCATCGCCCGCGACTTCACGCGCCGCTACGGCGTGGCGGTGGATCCCGAACGGCACCTCACCGTGTGCTGCGGCTCGACCGAAGCCATGATGTCGACCATGCTGGCCGCGGTCGACCCGGGCGACGAAGTGATCGTGTTCGAGCCCTTCTACGAGAACTACGGGCCCGACGCGATTCTGTCTGGCGCGACGCCCCGCTACGTGACGCTGCACGAGCCAGGCCCCTCGACTTCGCTCGGGCCAGGCTGGGCGTTCGACCCCGACGAGCTCGCGGCGGCGTTCAACGACCGCACGCGCGCCATCATCATCAATACGCCCAACAACCCGACCGGCAAGGTCTTCAGCCGCGAAGAGCTGGAGACGATCGCGCGGCTGTGCCAGCACTGGGACGTGCTCGCCATCACGGACGAGATCTACGAGCACATCGTCTACGACGGCCGGCGGCACGTGCCGATGGCGTCGCTCGACGGGATGGCCGACCGGACGATTACCATCAACAGCCTGTCGAAGACGTTCAGCGTGACGGGGTGGCGGGTCGGCTGGACGATCGCGTCCCCGGATCTGACGGCATCGATCCGCAAGGTGCACGACTTTCTCACGGTCGGCGCGGCGGCGCCGCTTCAGGAAGCCGGCGCGGCGGCCCTGGCGCTTCCCGACACCTACTACGCGGACCTGGCGCGCGAGTACCAGCGCCGGCGCGATCTGTTACTCGGGATCCTCGAGCGTCACGGCTTCACGTGCTACACGCCGTACGGCGCGTACTACATCATGACGGACATCGGCCGGTTCGGTTTTCCAGACGATGTGGCATTTGCGCGGTATCTGGTGAAGGATGTCGGCGTGGCCGCCGTGCCCGGCAGCAGTTTCTACCACGACCCGTCGCTCGGACGGACCAAACTGCGCTTCTGTTTCTGCAAGAAGGACGAGACGATGCTGGAGGCGGACCGGCGTCTGGCGAGACTCACAGCCTCGTAGGGGCCGGCTTCAGCCGGCCCGTATAATACGGCCCATATGCGCGTGCTTGTCGTCCTCGCGGCTGCGCTCTGCTGGGCGGTCGCGGTTTGGTGCTCGCGCGGCGCCATGGCCCCCACCAGCGCGGCTGCCGACGCGGCGCGTCTGGGCGTGCTGCCGCCGCTCAGCCGGCTGGCGTTTCTGGGCGCGGTCGCGCTCATCGCCGGACTGTCGCCCCGGATGCGCTGCCTGCGTCTGGCGCCGCTCTTTCTGAGCGTCCTCGCGATTCTGCCGTGGATTCCCGGCGCGCCGTCGCCGTTTCTCGTGTGGACCGGACCGATGACGCGCGGCGTGTGGACCGCCGTGTTCGCCGGGCTGATCCTGGCGCACGAATGGCGGGCCTTCGGCGGGCAGGCGTCGGGCGTCGCGGCGCTCGTGCGCGATCCGCGGCGCGCGCCGCTCGCCGCCGCCGTCGCCGCCCTCGCGATCTTCAGCGCCGCCGCATGGTTCGTGAAACCGTCGGTGCCAGGCGGCGACGAGCCCCACTACCTGATCATCACGCAGAGCCTGCTGTACGACTTCGACCTCAAGATCGAGAACAACCATCGCCAGCGCGAGTACAAACCGTACTTCCCGCTCGGCGATCTGAAACCGGACTTCCTGAAGCGCGGGAAGGACGGGGAGGTCTACTCGATCCACGCGCCGGGCCTGCCGGCTCTTGTCGCGCCGGCGTTCGCGGTGGCCGGGTATCCGGGCGTCAAGGTCTTCCTGCTGATCGTCTCGGCGTTGGGAACGGCGCTCGCCTGGATGCTGGGCTTCCGCGTGAGTGGAAGCGCCAGCGCCGCGTGGTTCGGCTGGGCGGCCGTGTCGCTGTCGACGTCATCGATCTTTCATTCGTTCGCGGTCTATCCCGACGGGCTCGGCGGAATTCTGGTGCTCGTGGGTGTATGGGCGCTCGCGCGATTCGACGGCGCCTCGTCATCGCAGTCTCACCCCGGACCGCGCGAACTCGCGCTGTACGGCGCCGCGCTGGCGCTCCTGCCATGGCTGCACTCGCGCTTCGCGCTCCTGGCGGGCCTGCTGGGCGCGCTCATCGTGCTGCGGATCCTGCAGCGGCACGCTCCGAGGCACGCCATCAGCACCGGGATGTGGCGCAGGTCACAGACCTGTGCCACGGCGGTCGGGGCGTTTGCGGTGGTGCCGATCCTGAGCGCCGCAGCCTGGTTCGCCATGTTCTACGCGATCTACGGCACGCCCGATCCGCTCGTGGCCTACGGCGGGAGCACGCCGGGCCGCTGGGCGTACGTGACGAGCGGCCTCGGCGGCCTGCTCTTCGATCAGCAGTTCGGATTGCTGCCGTACTCGCCGGTCCTGATTCCCGTGTTGCTGGGCGTGTTCGGGATGCTCGGCGATCGATCGCGCCGCCGCCTCGCGCTCGAAATCTTCCTGGTGATGACCCTGTACCTGCTGTCGGTGACGCACTTCCGCATGTGGTGGGCGGGCATGAGCGCGCCCGCACGGTTTTTCCTGCCGGTGTTGATGCCCCTGGCGGCGCCGGCGGCGTTCGTGTGGGTGCGCGCGACGCGCGGCGCGACGCGGGCGACGCTCGTCGCCGCGCTCGGCTTCACGCTGTTCACGGCCGCCTGCCTGGTGCTGGTCGACGGCGGGCGGCTCGCCTACAACATCCGCGACGGCTACGGCCTCTGGCTCGAGTGGCTCTCGCCGGTCGCCGACCTGCCGCGCGGGCTCCCGAGTTTCCACGGCACGTCTGAGGCCGTCGCCTGGCGTCACGTGGTGGTCTGGGCCGCCGGCCTCATCGGTGCGTGGCTGTTGCTTCGCGCGAGCGAGAGGCTTGGGGTGCACGGCCGCGAGCGCCTTGCCGTGGCGTCGCCGGCGGTCTTCGCGGCCGCGATCATGATCGCGCTCGCCCTGGTGTGGCGCTCGAACGGCGCGAGCGGCCTCACGCCGACTCCCGCGCAGCTCGAGCTGCTGCGGGCGGCAGCCGACCCGCGCGCCGTTGCCGTCCAGCTCGGCCCCTTCGCGCGTCTGGACGTCTCGGGTGTGCCGGGTCGTCTCACGATCGAGACGTCGCCACGCTACCTGCAGTCGCGCGATCGTCCGCTCTTCGTGCTGCCAGGAATTCCGGCCGGTTCGTATGAGCTGCGAGTCGAGACGGGGTCCAACCCGTCAGGCCAGATCCAAGTTGGCATCGCGCGCGACACCTCGACGCTGTGGTCGCTCGACCTCGCGTC
>CAYHSN010000151.1:0-7603 GCA_964359235.1 uncultured Vicinamibacterales bacterium
CGCTAAACAATTACTAGAGAAGGAGTTGCGGTCGCGCACTTCCGACGATCGAGGTGGTGGATCAATCAGGTCTCCTCGCAACTCCTTTGCTAGTAACTGTTTAGCGGGCTGCCCCGGCCGACCCGCTAAACAGTTACGAGAGGAGGCGTCCGCCGGCGCGCCCTACTGCATCGTCGGCGCGTAGTAGCCCTGCTTGGTCCGCGCCGTGAGGCCCTGGCGGTCGAGCCGCACGACGACACGACGCCAGCGGCCGTCGCGGCGCTGGTTGTTCGACGTGTACCCGATGGTGTACTGGCTCGCCAGCTCCTCGGAGATCTGATCGTAGATGCCGGGGAGCTGCGCGGCCTGATCGGGGAAGAACGCACGGCCCCCGGTCTCCTGTGAGAGCGTGCGCAGCACGAACTCGGCTTCCCGGAAGCCCTTGCCCGTCTCCTGCCTGGGCGAGCGCAGCCCGATGGCGTAGATGACCGTCTCCGATCGCTTGGCCAGGTCGAGCACTTCGTCGTACCCGAGCAGGCTCGATGTATCTTCGCCGTCCGACAGCACGATGACGGCCTGGCGCCGAATCTCGTCGGCCGCGCGCGCCTGCACTTTCTTCAGTTCCTTGAGCGAGATGTAGAGCGCGTTGTAGAGCGAGGTCGAGCCGCCGGCGGTCGTGTTGCGAATCGCGGTCTCGAGGGCCTTGCTGTCGTTGGAAAAGGCCTGCACGATCTCGACCTTGCTGTCGAAATCGATCACCTCGGCGACGTCCTGCGGCCGCAGCCGGCGCGCGAAGCCAACGGCGGCTTCCTGCGCCGTCCGCAGTCTCTCCTCCATGCTGGCGCTCGTGTCGAGCAGGAGCGCCAGCGCGATGGGAAGCTGCGTCTTCGAGAAGAACGTGACGTCCTGCTTGGCGCCGTCCTCGAACACCTCGAAGTGCGCCTGGTCGAGATCCGTGACGAAGTGGCGCTCACCGTCCGTCACCGTGATGTTGAGCGACACGAGATCGACGCCGACCCGGAAACGCTGCGCGGCGGCATGGGCGCCCAGCGCGGCGAGCGCGAGGACGGCGAACACGACGGTCGCGCGGATCCTCATGGCGTGCTGGCCACCGTGGACGCGCGCGCAATCAGACCGGGACGCCGCACCGAGACCTCGAGCTTCTCTGGCGGAATGAGCGTCTGCGGCCTGGCGTACACCAGCAGGTACTGGTTCTTCAACTCGGCGGCCAGTTCGGGGAGCTTCGTGGCGAACGCGGAGTCCGTCAGGATGTAGTCGCGGCGCCCGCCGCTCTGCGCCGTGCCCTCGGCGAGCACGAAGGAGCGGTTGCGGACGGCGTCGCTCGTCGCCCCGGCGGGGTCACCCTGCGACCGGATGATCGCGTGGAATTGCGCGCGGCTCTTGCGCAGCGCCTCGAGCACCGTCACGTAGTAGTCGTTGCTGAACTCCTCGCCCTCCGTCGTGAGCGCGACGATCACCGGGCGCTTCGCCTCGCGCTTCTGCAGCCCCTTCGTGGTCTCCAGAATCGCCTCGAGCAGATACGAGCCCGAGCCAGGCCGCGAGAAAATCCGATCGATGCCCGCCGTGAGCCTCGCGAGCGTCGGCGTGTACTCGACCAGGATCGTCGGGCGCTCGCCGAAGGTGACGAGCGCGATCTCGTGGCCCTCGTTGAGCGCCGCGACGAACGCCTGCAGACCCTTGCGCTCGTCCAGGATCGCGGGCGTGGCCGCCTGCGTGTCGTCGACGAGCACGGTGATCTGCATCGGATCGGTGGCGCGGCCGGCGCGCAGGACCTCGCGCGCGGCGCCGTCTTCGCGGACGATGAAGTCCGCCGGGGTGAGATCAGTGACCGGCGCGCCCTTGTCGTCGACCACGCTGACGTAGACACGGCGCTCGACCGCCTGACGCGCGCCGAGCTGAACCGTCTGGAGGATCACGAGCGTGGCGGCGGCGAGGCCGAGCAAGGCCACCGCCCGCCCCGGACGCGCCGGGAAACGTGCGCCAACTGGTGTCATCATGGAAGTCTGGGGAATGCGCGACGCCAGCCTGGCTGGCATCGCCCGTGCAGGCCGAACGTCCTTGGCGGCAGCATAGCGCGCCCCGGTAGAGGCGTCAAGGCAACCTCACGGCCGAAACCTGTTGACCTCGTGGGAGTTGTTGTGTCGCACGGCGCGCAAGACCCGCCCCGCGTTCCTTGACGCTCCCCGTACCGCGTGCTATAAACAGCCGGTTTTCCGGCTCGCGCCCCTCCCGCGACCCCCAACGATGCTCAACGCGTACATCCCCATCTTCGTCTTCGTGCTGGTCGCGATTGCGTTCGCCATCGGCACGCTGATTCTCGCGTGGCTCATCCGGCCGCGGAAGTACAACGCCGTGAAACTGGAGCCGTACGAGTGCGGCATCGAGCCGATCACCGACGCGCGCGATCGCTACAGCATCCGCTATTACCTGGTCGCGATGCTGTTCGTGATCTTCGACGTCGAGACAGTCTTCCTGTTTCCGTGGGCCGTCGTGATGGATCGGCTCATGCTCTTCGGCTTCATCGAAGTGCTCGTCTTCCTCTTCATCCTGGTCGTCGGCTACTTCTACGCCTGGCGGAAAGGCGCGCTGGAGTGGGCGTAGGGGATTGTCGATTGCCGATTGGCGATTGCTGAGTGCTGAGTGATTGAAACGTAGGGGCCGAGCTTGCCTGCCCCGAGCCCGGTCGAGGGGCTCGGCCCGAACTTCGAAACGCGAAACGCCAGGCTGATGTCAGACGAGCAGACACCCACGCCGCCGCCGCCCGCCGCCGCTCCCAAGCCGGCCCCGAAGCCGGCTGAGCACAAGGTCGAAGCCCCGGCCGGGCCGCCGGATCAAGCGCCGCCGGCCGACTTGGTCGTGCCCGCGTTCATCACCGTACTGCAGGAGACGTGTCCCGGCGCGGTCGATCAGCTCAGCTACTGGGTCGGCGACTGGACCGTCATCGTCAAGACGGATCGGCTGCTCGAGGTCTGCCGGCACCTGCGCGACACGCGCGGCGCGGCCTTCGACTTCTGCTCGGACGTCACGGCGACTGACTGGCCACCGCGCGCCGAGCGCTTCGATGTGATCTACTGCCTCTATTCGACGACCCTGCGCCAGCGCGTGCGCGTGAAGGTCCGCGCGCGCGCGGACGAAGCGGTGTCGTCGGTGACCGGCGTCTGGCCGGCGGCCAACTGGCTGGAGCGCGAAGTCTACGACATGTTCGGTATTCGCTTCGCCGGCCACCCAGACCTCCGGCGCATCCTCATGCCTGAGGAGTGGCAGGGTCACCCGCAGCGCAAAGACTATCCGCTCGAGGGACCGGGCGAGTGGCTGCTCGAGGATCCGCTCGACTGGCTGCGCCTGCGCAACGCGCAGGACGTGGCGGAGATCGAGTGACAAGCGCTTGATTAGGAGACACGAGACAGGAGGTAGGAGGCAGGAGGTAGGAGGTAGGAGGTAGGAGAACGGCGACGCCCTGCGCCGGGCGGCGTGGCGGCATGCCGTCGTGACAAGCGTGACAGTGTGACAGGGCTCTTCTCCTACCTCCTATCTCCTGTCTCCTATCTCCTGACCACCGTCAGTTCCTTATGCCCGACCGTCCCCAACCCATGTTCGACACCAACGAGCTGGTGATCAACATGGGTCCCCAGCACCCCAGCACGCACGGCGTGCTCCGGGTCGTCCTCCGCCTCGACGGCGAGCGCGTCGTCGACTGCGACGTCGTCATCGGCTACCTGCACCGGGGCATCGAGAAGCTGTCGGAGCACCGCGACTACGCGCAGCTCGTGCTGCTGACGGATCGGATGGACTACGTCGCCGCCGCGACCAACAACCTCGGCTACGTCGAGACGGTGGAGAAGCTGCTCCAGATCGAGGTGCCGCGCCGCGCGCGCTACATCCGCACGATCCTCTCGGAGCTGCAGCGGATCGCGAGCCACCTGATCTGGCTCGGCACCCACGCGATGGACATCGGCGCCATGACGGTGTTCCTCTACGCGATGCGCGAGCGGGAGCTCGTGCTGGATCTCTTCGAGGAGTACTGCGGCGCGCGGCTCACCTACAACGCGATGCGCGTCGGCGGGCAGCCGGCCGATCTGCCGCCCGGCTGGGACAAGAAGGTCCGCGAGTTCTGCGCGTGGCTCGACACGAAGCTCCCCGAGTACGAGGAACTCCTGACGCACAACCGGATCTGGCTCGCGCGCACGAAGCAGATTGGCGTCATCTCGGGGCCCGACGCGATCGCCATCGGCTTGAGCGGCCCGCCGTTGCGGGCCTCGGGCGTACGGCGCGACGTCCGCAAGGACGAGCCGTACGCAGCGTACGACGAGTTCGAGTTCGACATCCCCCTCGGCGCCGCCGGTGACACGTATGACCGATATCTCGTGCGGCTCGAGGAGTTCCAGCAGTCCTTGCGCATCGTTCGGCAGGCCGTGGACGGGTTGCCCGAAGGCCCGATCATGGGGAAGGCGCCGCGCGTCATCAAGCCGCCGGCCGGCGAGACGTATCACGCCATCGAGGCGCCGAAGGGCGAGCTGGGCTTCTTCATCGTGAGCGACGGCAAGACGTCCAGCCCGTACCGCTTCCGCGTCCGGCCGCCGTCGTTCTGTAACCTGCAGGCGCTCCGGCAGCTCATCCGGGGGCACCTGGTGGCCGACGTGGTGGCGCTCATCGGCACGATCGACATCGTGCTGGGCGAGGTGGATCGGTGACGGCGAATTGCATATTGCCGGATTACGGATTTCATATTGCAATTCCGAATCCCTAATGGCTCAAACCTTCGTCATCGCGCTGTTGAAGATCGTCGTCCTGATGGCCGCGCTGCTGGCCACGGTCGCCTACCTCGTGCTCGTCGAGCGCAAGGTCGTGGCCTGGGTCCAGGTGCGGCTCGGGCCGATGCGCGTGGGACCGCACGGCATCCTTCAGCCCATTGCCGATATCCTGAAGCTCTTCCTCAAGGAAGACATCACGCCCGCGCGAGCGGATCGCTGGGTCTTCACCCTCGCGCCGATCCTCGCGCTCGTCCCGGCGCTCATCGTCTTCGCGGTGATCCCGTTCGGGCCCGCGACGAGCGTGCTGTACATCGCCGATGTCAACGTCGGCCTGCTGTATGTCGTCTCGGTCGCCTCGATCGGCGTCTACGGCCTCATCCTCGGCGGCTACGCGTCGAACAGCAAGTACCCGCTGCTCGCCAGCCTGCGGGCGTCCGCGCAGCTCATCAGCTACGAGGTCGCCGTCACCATGACGCTCGTCAGCCTGATCCTGATGGCGGGCTCGCTGAGCATGGTCGGGATCGTCGAGGCACAGCGGAACGCGGGCGTCTGGTACGCGTTCGTGCAGCCCGTGGCGCTCTTCATCTATTTCATCGGGGGTCTGGCCGAGACCAACCGCGCGCCGTTCGACCTGCCGGAAGCGGAGCAGGAGCTGGTCGGAGGGTTCCACACCGAGTACAGCGGTATGCGCTTTGCGTTCTTCTTCCTGGCCGAGTACGCCAACATGATCGTCATCTCGGCCGTCGCGACGACGCTGTTCTTCGGCGGGTGGTTGCGGCCGTTCCCGAACGTCGAGGCGCTCTGGTTGCTGGGCTACATTCCGGGCTGGGTGTGGTTCCTGCTGAAGACGTTCGTGCTCTTGTATCTCTTTCTGTGGATTCGGGCGACGCTGCCGCGCTACCGGTACGACCAGCTCATGCGGCTCGGCTGGAAGGTGCTGATCCCGCTCGCCATCGCGAACGTCGTCGTGACCGCCGCGGCGAAGGTGTTTCTGTGAGACGAGAGGCGCTCCTCGTTCCTCGTTCCTCGTTCCTCGCGACTTTGTGCTATGGCTGAGGCCATCGCGTTCTACACGCTTGCGGCCTTGATCCTCGGCTTCGCCGTTCTGGTGATCACCGCCCGGAACACGGTGCACAGCGTCCTGTTCCTGGTGATGGACTTCCTGTGCATCGCGGCGCTCTACGTGGTGCTGCACGCCGAGTTCCTCGCGGTCATCCAGGTGCTCGTCTACGCCGGCGGCATCGTCGTCTTGTACTTGTTCGTCGTCATGCTCGTGAACCTGAAGCGGCCGCCCGAAGCGCATCAGGATCCGAGGCGCAGAAGCAAGCTCGGGCTCTTGATGGCGGGCGTGCTGTTGGCGCAACTGGTGGCGATTGTCGGGTACAGCCAGACCTGGCCCGGTCCGGCCAGGGCCGCTGCGGCCCCGGTCGCGACGCTCGGCGGGAACGTGCAGCAGGTCGGGTGGCTCCTCTACACCGACTATCTGATTCCGTTCGAGGTCGCCTCGATGCTCCTGCTCGTCGCGATGATCGGGGCGATCTTGCTGGCGAGGAGAGAACTGTGAGGCTTGGAGAATTGGAGAATTGGAGAATTGGGGAATTGGAGGATTTGAGAATTTGAGGATTTGAGGATTTGAGGATTTGAGGATTTGAGGATCGGAGGCTTGAGGGTTCGAGGCTATTTCCAATCCTCCAACCCTCACATTCTCCAATGCTCACATGACAGAGATTGCGCCATGGTTCCCATCACTCCCGCTCATTACCTGGTCCTGTCCGCCGCGCTCTTCATCATCGGCGTGATCGGGGTGCTCGTGCGTCGCAACATCATCGTGATCTTCATGTCGATCGAGCTCATCCTCAACGCGGTCAACATCAACCTGGTGGTGTTCGCGCACGAGTGGCAGCACGTGGTCGGGCAGGTCTTCGCCGTCTTCGTGATCGTCGTGGCGGCGGCGGAGGCGGCGGTGGGACTCGGCATCATCCTGGCGTTCTATCGCAACAAAGAGACGATGAACATCGACGAGATGAATCTCATGAAGTGGTGACATGGATCTGATCTGGCTCATCCCGCTGTTGCCCGGCTTGGGCGCCGCCGTGAACGGCCTGGTCGGCATCCGTTTCTTCAGCAAGCAGGTGGCGGCCGTCCTGGCGTGCGTGACGATGGGCCTGGGGCTCGTCTTGTCGGTTGTCGCCTTCGCTGGCCTGATCGGTCTCCCGGCCGACGCGCGCGTGCACGAGGTGGTCATCGCACACTGGATCCCGCCGATTCCGCTCCAGACGGCGCACGGCATGGGCGCGTTCCAGGTGCCCTGGGCCGTGCGGCTCGACCCGCTGTCGGCGATCATGCTCCTCGTCGTCACCGGCGTCGGATTCCTCATTCACGTCTACGCCGTCGGCTACATGCACGGGGAGCCGCGGGGCTCGTACGCGCGCTTCTTCGCCTACTTGAACCTCTTCTGCTTCTTCATGCTCACGCTCGTCCTGGGGAGCAACTTCCTCGTGATGTTCGTGGGCTGGGAAGGCGTGGGCCTCTGTTCGTACCTGCTCATCGGCTACTGGTACGAGAAGAAGAGTGCCGCCGACGCCGGCAAGAAGGCGTTCATCGTCAACCGCATCGGCGACTGGGGCTTCGTGCTCGGCATCTTCCTCGTCTTCTTCACCTTCGGCACGATCGACTTCCGCGCGGTTGCGAACGCGGCGGCGGCCATGCCGGTCGAGTCGGCGGGTTTCGGCGTCCTGTCGCTCGTCTGCCTGCTGCTCTTCATCGGCGCGACAGGGAAGAGCGCGCAGATCCCGCTCCACATCTGGTTGCCGGACGCGATGGAATGTCCGACGCCGGTCTCGGCCCTCATC
>CAYHSN010000152.1:0-7595 GCA_964359235.1 uncultured Vicinamibacterales bacterium
CCTCGCGCCCCGGTCGCCGGCCACTGCCGCGCTCACCGGGCGGCTCCCCGCTCTGGTACGCCGCAGGCTTTCTCCTCGTCCTTGCGATCGTGCAGGCGGTGTTCTTCGTCGCGAGGTCTGGGCGCACCCTGCCCTACAGCGAGTTCAAGTCCCTCGTGCGCGCGGGCAAAGTCGCCGAAGTCGTGGTGGGCGCCGCCGAGATTCGCGGCGCCCTCAAGGCGGCCGAGGCAGGCAGCCCGAATTTCACGACCGTGCGGATCGAGGATCCGAAGCTCATCGAGGAGCTCGAACAGCACGCGGTCGAGTACACCGGCGAGGCGGCGTCGAGCTGGATGACGGACGTCATGAGCTGGCTGTTCCCCGTGCTCTTTCTCATCGTGATCTGGAGCTTCTTCTTCCGCCGGATGGGCGGCGCCGAGGGCGGCGTGATGTCGTTCGCCCGCAGCAAGGCGAAGATCTATTCCGAAGACGACGTGAAGGTGAAGTTCGAGGACGTCGCGGGGGTGGACGAGGCGGAGAACGAGCTGAAGGAGATCGTCGAGTTCCTGAAGACCCCGAAGAAGTACACGAGCATCGGCGGTCGCATTCCGAAGGGGGTGCTGCTCGTCGGCCCGCCCGGCACGGGCAAGACGCTGTTGGCGCGCGCCGTCGCGGGCGAAGCCAAGGTGCCGTTCTTCAGTCTCAGCGGCTCGGAGTTCGTCGAGATGTTCGTCGGCGTCGGCGCGGCCCGCGTCCGCGATCTGTTCCGCCAGGCGGAGGCGAAGGCGCCCTGTATCGTGTTCATCGACGAGCTCGACGCGCTCGGCAAGGCGCGCGTGCAGAGCCCGATCGGCAGCCACGAAGAGCGGGAGCAAACCCTCAACCAGCTCCTGGCGGAGATGGACGGCTTCGACGCGCGCAAGGGCGTCATCATCATGGCCGCGACCAACCGGCCCGAGGTGCTCGACCCGGCGCTGCTCCGTCCCGGACGGTTCGATCGACAGGTGCTCGTGGACAAGCCGGACATCCGTGGCCGCGAGGACATCCTGCGGATTCACGCGAAGAACGTGAAGATCGCGCCGGATGTCGAGCTCAAGGTCGTGGCCGCGCGCACTGCCGGTTTCGCGGGCGCCGATCTGGCCAACCTGGTCAACGAAGCGGCGCTGCTCGCGGCGCGACGGGACAAGCCGGCCGTCGAAATGAAAGACCTCGAGGAGGCGATCGACCGCCTCATCGCGGGGCTCGAGAAGAAGCGCGTGATGAGCGACAAGGAGCGCCGCATCGTCGCGTACCACGAGTCGGGACACGCGATCGTGGCGACGGTTGTGCCGGGCCTCGATCCCGTGCACAAGATTTCGATTGTGCAGCGCGGGTTCGGCGCCCTCGGCTACACGATGCAGCTCCCGCTCGAAGACCGGTACCTGCTCACCCGGACCGATCTGCAGAATCAGCTCTCGGTGCTCCTCGGCGGACGAAGCGCGGAAGAGATCGCCTTCGAAGAAATCTCGACCGGCGCCCAGAACGATCTGCAGCGCGCGACCGACATTGCGCGCGCGATGGTGACCGAGTACGGCATGAGCGACGCGATGGGCGCCATCACCTACGAGCCGACTCGGCGCCCCACGTTTCTCAACATGCCGATGCCCCAGGAGCGCGGGCCCTACGCCGAGGAGACGGCGCAACGGATCGACGCCGAAGTCACGCGCATCATGACCGAAGCGCACGAGCAGGCGCGCCGCATCCTGCGCGAGCGGCGCCAGACGCTCGACCAGCTCGCGGCGCGGCTCCTCGAGAAGGAAGTCATCGAGGGCGACGAGCTGCGCGTCATCGTCGGAAGCGGACGGCCGTGCGGGAGCCAAAGGTAGCGCGGACTGTATGGCCCCAATGCAATGGGTCCGTGATGGTGACGATCAGCCGGTCGCGAATCGTGGCGAAGAGCGAGCCGGAAATGGCGCCGTCGTTGTCGGCCGTGAACGACGCGATCTCGCCCGTGCCTTCGTTGACGACCAGGACCTGCGTGCCAGGCGGGAGCGTCCCGGCCGAGCCCGTGAAGGTCACGAAGCCGTTCAGGACAGGGACACCTGGGCCCGCCTCAGGCGGCTGGTTTTCGGATAGACTGACGCCATGACTCCGGTGGTGACGGAACGGCTCGCTGACCTGCAGGCGCTGTGCCGGCGGCATCGGGTCACAAGGCTCGCCGTCTTTGGATCGGCCGTCACGGGTGAGTTCTCGCCCGAGTCGAGCAATCTGGATTTCGTCGTGGAGTTCGCCGAGCTGGAGCCGGTGGAGCACGCAGATTCCTATCTGGGTCTGCTGCTGGATCTCGAACGCCTGTTCGGGCGCCGGGTTGACCTCGTGGAAGAGCGCGCCATCCGGAACCCGTTCTTCCGGCAGGGCGTGGACTCGAGCCGGCGTGTGCTGTATGCCGCGTGACCTGCGCGCGTACCTGACCGACGTACTCGAGGCCTGCGACCACCTCGCCTCATTTGCTGCAGGCCGGACCCTCGACGAGTACGAACGCGACGTGATGTTTCGATCGGCCGTGGAGCGGCAGTTCGAGATTGTGGGCGAAGCCTTGCGGGCCGCGACGAAGCAAGCCCCGGATCTCGCCGAACGTATCACGGATTGCGCGGCGATCATCGCGTTTCGCAACCAATTGACCCCGACCGGCAGGTTCGTGAAGCGCACGACGCCGGCGGCGTCGGTGGCGCCGGTCGCGAGCGCGCACCCGCAGCCGATGCTGCACAGGCCGCGCAGCATGAGCGGATCGGCGAGGATCACGACGTCCTGGTTAGCGACCGACACGCCGCCCTGGAGCACCGTGATCTCGGCCGTCCCGAGCGCGGAGAGCGTGATGACGGCGCCCTCGAGGACACCGGGCGCGGTGACGAGCACGGAGGTCTGGCCGCGGCGCAGGCGGTCCGCGGAGAAGGCTTCGATCGTCTGCGGGCGATCGGGCCGGATCGGCACACCGGGCAACTCGAAGCGTCCGGCCGTGTCGGTCAGGACGCCGCGATCGGCGAGCGCGACGAGCGCCGCGTGGACCGGCGTGGCGTCGGGCAGGCGCACCACGCCGCGGACCGTGGCGGTGGCCGCGGCTTCAATCACGAGATCGAGGCCCTCGAGGCGCTGGCCCTGCGCGACGACCCCGCTCGTCGAGGTCATCTCGTAGGTCTGACCGGCGTAGGTCGCCTGCAGGAAGAACGCGCCCGCCGGGACCGGGTCGAACGCGAACGCGCCGCCGGCGCCCGTGAGGACGGCGTGCACGAGACGCGGCGGGAGGCCCGCCTGCTCGACGAGGTAGTACTGCACGAGCGCGCCGCCCTCGAGGCGGCGCACCGTGCCGGCGACCGCCGCCGTGCCTGTGTCGAGTGTCACGTCGATCGCCGCCGTGGTGCCCGCGCGCAGGATGCGGCCCGCGGCCGTGCCGAGCGTGAGCGCCTTCTGCGCCGTCACGCTCACCGGGCCGACCGTGATGGTGGCGATGGCGTAGCGGCCATCGCCGTCGGTGAGCGCCGCGCCCCAGATCTGCGGGTCGGTGCCGCTCTGCACGCGCACCGCCGCGCCGCCCACCGGCGCGCCGAGCGCGTCGCGCACGACGCCCGAGACCGCGCCCGTGCCGAAGAGCGCGACATCGAGCACCTGGCGCTCGCCCGCGGCCCGGACGCGGCTGTCGAGCGTGCGGACCGCGTAGGTGACGGGATCCTGCGTGTAGAGCCGGAACCCCATGCCGCACGGATCCTGACGCACGTAGCGGAACTCGAAGCGGCCGTCGGCGCCGAGCGGCAGCACCGAGAGCGCGGCGTCCGGCAATCCGTACTGGCAGGTGGGATCGACGTTGTTGAGGTACCGGATCACCCCGCTTGCGACCGCCACGCCGTCAGCGTGGAACACGCGCCCGGTCACCACGGCGCCCGGATCGACAAAGCGCGACTGGAGCGGCACCGTGGCCGCGGGTCCGACGACGCCGCGGCCGTCGGCGAGACCGGTGATGGCGACGGTGGTCGGCACGTAGGGCCCTTCGGGCTGCTCGAGCTGACCGAAGACCAGGCGGCCCGAGAGCTGACGCCGCGCGATGCGGAACACGTTCGACGGGATCTGGTAGCGCGTGCGGTCCGCGGCGGACGCGGCATCGACGACGCGATCGAAGAGGAGCGCGACGTGGAGACCGAACGGGCCGGCGGTCGAGATCGTCTCTGGCCCAATCACCGTCGCCGAGAGCAGGCGCGCCCCTTCCGGCGCGATCGTCTCCGTGACGAGCGGCTGCGAGGATTCGTACTGGCCGTCGGCGTCAGCGTCGGTCTCGAGGGTGAGCGCGTCGGGCCGCGCCAGATCGACTGTGAGGCGCGCCCGCGACGCGGGACCGATCGTCGCGCCCGCGAACGTGCCGCGCAGGAACGTGCCGTCGCCGCGCGGGAGCGTGACGGCCAGATCGGCCGCGGTCAGCTCGGGCGCGGAGAGATCGATCGTGTACGGTGACGCGGAGGGCGCGGTGATGAGGCCGACGACCGGCGCGGCCGCGTCCGCGCCGAGCGGCAGCAGCACGGCCGACGCGATCGCGTTGAGGGGATCGACGGGCGTCCCGTCCGGGTTCGTGCGCGCGGTCGTGGTGGGACGGCCCGACACGTCGGTCAACGTCACGTCCACGCGCACGCCCGCCGGCGCAATCGCGAGCGCCACGAAATCGGGCCCCGACGCGGCCACGCGCGCCAGCTCGCGCTCGTACCCGACGGCGCCGCCCGCCGACGCGGCCGCCTCCGCCAGCTCGACGCCGATCGCGCGCGCCAGATTGCGCCCGGCGTTCGTGTTGCGCAGCAACTGATCGAACCCGCGATCTACCGGCGCGCCGCCGTAGAGGTCCATCGCGACATCGCGCACGGCGTCGGTCATCGACTGGCCCAACGTCGCGCGCAGCCCAGCCTCGGCGAGCGCGAGCGCTTTCTCGGTCACGACCTTCTTGCTGATTCACACGACGTCGGCCGCCAGCGTGTTCGGCGGCGCGTTGGCGATGCTCCACGCCTGACCCAGGACGCGCATCGCGGCTTCGACGACCGGGAGCGGCAGCGCATCCACCGCCGACGGCAGGACCAGCGTGTCGGGCGAGAGCGCGATGCCGCGCTCGCCGACGCCCAGCGTGAACTTCAGGTTGCCCGTCGAGCCGTCCGTCGTGTCGAGCTTGAGATAAGTCGCGACGACCTGGCCGGTCCGCTCGCTCTCGAGCTGGAATGCGAGCGTCCGCGCGTCGCCGCTCGTGAGCGTGTCGATGCGGTGGGTGCCGTCGCCCGTGAGATGCGCGCCGCTCATGCGGCTCGCGTCGAGCGTCAGGTTGACGTCGTTCGCGATCCCCTGGCCCTTGTTCGTCACCGTGGCGTAGAGGGTGAACGGCTCGCCGCGCCGGACGATCGCCGGCACCGTGAACGTGACGTCGAAGAAGGGATTGCGCACGAGCACGCCGCCCTTGGCCACGCCCGTCACGCGCACGGGCCCGACCGGCAACCCATCGAGCGTGCCCTCGAGATCGAAGGTGAGGGTGTGGAACCCTTCGCGCTCGCCCCTGACCAGGAACTCCGCCTGCCCCTGCTCCCCCGCCTCGAGCACGCCGCCATCGTCGGACGTGCCGGCTTCGCCGTCGGACCCGAGCGTGCGAATGGGCAGCACGCCCGGCGCCAGACCGCTCGCCGTGTCGGGGAGCGCGAGCGGATCGTCAGTCGTCCCGATCTGGTGGTCGTCGCCCGCGGGGAGCCGAATCGTGCCATTTAGGTCGCGCACGCGCAGGTTGGCGCCGACGGGCGTCCCGTTGGCGACGAAGAGCTGCGCCGAGAAGAACTGCTTCAGGTAGCCGACGTTCCCGGAATCACGAGCACGCTCGGGATGCGGATGTTCTCGACGGCCATGCCCCCGAGCGGACCAATCGGCGTCGCGCTCGTGATCGGATCGAGCCGCAGCATGATCGGGACGATCTCGGGAAGCTGGGGGATGTCGATGTCGAGCGCCGGCAGGTTCGGCGCGGGGCGCGTGAACTCGGGCAGCGGCGTCCCGTCCTTGTCGAAGACCACCGGGAAGGTCACCTTCACGGCCTTCGACTCGAGCACCAGGCCCAACGTGAACTCGAACCCCAGGTAGTCGTCTTTGTCGAGGACGATGCCCTTGTCTCTGATTTCCTGGAGGGTGAGCGGGCGCGTGCGAACTGACGTGATGAGCACCTGCTCGATGACGCGGACCGTGAGGCGCGCGGGCGTGACGTCGAGCACCGGCCGGCCGCCGGCGAGAAGGCGCAGGTTCGAGAGGTGGTAGTCGCCGGCGGTGGCCAGGGCCGGGAGCGGTATTAATAGAGGATCGGACGTCGTGCGACTCGTGAGCGCGACCGGCTCGGTGAGGTTCGGGCCGACGAGCTCACCGCGCACCTCGACGTCGGGCCCGAGGAACCGCGTGACGTCGGCCGGCGCGAGATCACCCGCGCCGCCGCGGACAACAATGCGGACGCCTGACGGCGTGTGTTTCGGGACGACGGGCGCGGCGGGATCGGGGGACGCAGAGATCCCGAGGACGGCGAGGCGCAGTTGGCCGATCTTGCGCAGCGGCGCCTGCGCGGACGCCGAGGCCGCAGTGAGCAAGAGCGCGGCGAGGCTCGTGAGGAGCAACGCCCACCGGCCCTCCGGGTGACGGCGGACGAACGCGGACAGAAGACGCCTCCTCATAAGACGGGACAGCTGCTACGTGCGACGTGCGGCGGGTCCTCGCGGAGGATCATTCGAAGATGGCTGCGCGTTGAGGGCGCGTGCGCGAACGTGCAGACGACTCTACGAACCGAGGGGAGAGATTTCAACTAGGAAATGCGTCTTCTTCGAAGTTCTTGTCGAGCTGGGCGAGATGGCAGAAATTGCGATCTCTTGGACGTTTCGAAGTTGAAACGAATCAGACGGTCACCTGCGGCCCTGGGCGACCGAAAGGACCTTCGATGACGCGCTCTGCTTCTTTCCGCTGGTTCATCCGCCTTGCCCTGCTGCTCGTCGTGCTCGATCTCGTCATCGCTCAGACCGGGCCGTACGCCCGCGATCTGAAGCAGCCCATCGACGAGGAGTACACAAAGAAGATCAAGGAGTACACGACGGCGCCGCACTTCCTGTCGCCGCTCGTGGACTACTTGCCGGCGTCGAAGACCGTCCCGACGCCGAAAGCCGTCATCGGCGACATCGCCGGCGCGCCGGGCAAGCTCCCCTACTCGAAGGAGATCTACGACTACATGCGCGCGGTCGAGAAGGCCAGTCCGCGCGTGAAGGTGTTCTCGATCGGGACGACGGAAGAAGGCCGCGAGATGATCGCCGTCGCCGTATCGTCGGAGGCGAACATCGCGCAGCTCGAGGTCAACCGCGCGCGTCTCGCGAAGCTCGCCGATCCGCGCACGATCAACATGGACGACGCGGAGGCCGAGAAGCTGGTGAACGCGTCGGTACCGGTCTACTACATCACCGGCACCATTCATTCAACGCCTGGATCGACCCGATCGTCGCCGACGAGTGGCATCTCATCGGCTGGAACAACGTGGGCGAGATGACGAAGTTCGGCATGCCGGGCGTCTTCACGCACGGCACGTTCGACACCTGGACGCCCGGCTA
>CAYHSN010000153.1:0-7568 GCA_964359235.1 uncultured Vicinamibacterales bacterium
GAGGTGGCGAATTGATGCACGAGGCGGGACGTGGGCTGGAGGCGTGGGGTGGCGTGCGTCCGGTGAGCGGCGTGAGAATGCCGGGCAGGGCGAGACGGGACATGATACCCGCTGGCCTAAGCCCTCCCACACCGATCACCGGCCGCACGCCGACAAGAGCAGGGTGCCACGCGCGTGTGACGAACTCGTGGCGGCTCTGTTTCATGTGCGAAAATTCTCTGCCCCCGGCTCGGTCCTCTACGCGATCAGCGGAACATCCAGCGTGCCACCGCGCCGCGCGAACCGTGTGGAATCTGGCCGACGATAGACCGTACTACACCCCTCAGGAGCGACCATGCGATCGACCTGCGCACTTGCGGCCGTCGTCCTGTTCGCGTCGGCATTGGCGAGATTCTCGCGCGCGCGCCCGGCCTCGCGATCATCATGGGCGATCCGAATGGCGTGCTCTCGCTCGCGCAGCACGGCGGCCATCGGGAGTCCCGTCAATCAGACCACCGCGCACGCCGTCGTCGTCCAGGGCCAGGGGGCCAGTGTTCATGATCGCGGCTTCCGCGGGTCACCATCCAACGCGTCGCGCACGCGCCGGAGCAGCGCCGACGCCGTGAAGGGTTTCTGCAGAAACCGCGTGCCGGGCTAGAATCATGCCTGGCGCGAGCGTGCCGAAGGGCCCGCCGCAGGGGGATGCCGATGAAGGCGCTCAAGACTTTCGTCGTGGTTGCCGGCGCCGCGTTGGTGGTCATGCTGGGGATCGCCCTGGTGCAGACCGCGCGCGTCACCTCGAAGCAGCCGCCGCCTGAACAGGCGGTCCAGATCGCCGTCGATGCCGAGGCCGCCGCCCGGCACCTGGCCGGCGCGATTCGGTTCCCGACCGTGTCGTACGAGGACAGCGCGAAGGTCGACTACACGGCGTTCGCCGACCTGCACGCGTACCTCGAGCGCACGTATCCGCGCATCCACGCGACGCTCGCGCGCGAGATCGTCAACGGCTCCAGCCTGCTCTACACGTGGACGGGCCGCGACGCGACGCGCGACCCCGTCGTCCTGATGGGGCATCTCGATGTCGTTCCTGTCGTGCCCGGAACCGAGGGGCGGTGGACGCACCCGCCCTTCGGCGGCGACATCGCTGACGGCTTCATCTGGGGCCGGGGCGCGGCCGACGACAAGAGCAGCGTGATCGCGGTGCTCGAAGCCGTCGAGCGGCTGCTCGGTGAAGGGTTCCAGCCGTCGCGGACGATCTACCTCGCATTTGGCCACGACGAGGAAATCGGTGGTGAGGGCGGCGCACAGAAGATCGCGGAGGCGCTCGCGGCGCGCGGGGTGACCCGCTACGCGTTCGTGATCGACGAAGGCGGCGCGGTGGGGAAGGGCCTCGTGCCCGGCATCGACAGGCCGACGGCGCTCGTCGGCATCGCGGAGAAAGGGTTCGTCAGCCTGCGGCTCGAGGTGAAGGGCGAGGGCGGGCATTCGTCCATGCCGCCGCGCGAGACGACCATCGGCATCCTGGCCCGCGCCGTCGTGAAGCTCGAGGCGAGCCCGTTTCCGGCCCGGCTCGACGGCGCCGCGCGGCAGATGTTCGACTACCTGGGCCCGGAGATGTCGTTCGGGCTGCGGCTCGCGATGGCGAACCTGTGGCTGCTCCGGCCGCTTATCGAGCGGCAGATGCTCGGCAACCCGCAGACGGCGGCGCTCCTGCGCACGACGACCGCGCCGACGATGTTCAGCGCGGGTGTGAAATCCAACGTGCTGGCGCCTGACGCCTGGGCCGTCGTGAACTTCCGGATCAAGCCGGGCGAGACGGTGCAGAGCGTCACCGCGGCCGCGCGCGCGATTGTCGCCGACGACCGGGTGGCGATCTCGCGGTTTGGATCCGCGAAGGATCCGTCGCCCGTCTCGGATGTGACGTCGCCGGCCTTCGGCGCGCTCACGAAGACGATGCGTCAGGTGCTCCCGGCCGACGTGGTCATCTCGCCGATGCTCGTGGTGGGCGGCACCGACGCGAAGTACTACTCGCAGCGGTCGCCGAACGTTTTTCGTTTCCTGCCGATCGTGGTCACGAGCGAGGACTTCCGGCGCTTCCACGGGACCGACGAGCGAATCCCGGTGGAGAGCCTCGCGACGAGCGTCAGGTTTTTCTATCAGCTCGTCAGGAACGCGGACAGACTGTAGCGCAGGCCAGTTGGCAGGCCTGAAGGCCAGTTGGCCTGCGCGACAGGCGTGGCGCTGCGCTATGCTGACTGGGGCCAGCGACCGGGTCGACGGCACTCCTGCCAACACTCCCGGCGCACTTCACGAGGGACCTGTCATGACCCGTCGTGTCTTCCGTCTTTCCTGGATGCTCATGGTCGTCGTGGGCGTTGCGTTGACCAGCCTGCCGACGCGCGGCCAGGGCGCCGGGAGTATCGACCCCGCGCTCGTCAACGCCTTCACCTTCCGCGGGATCGGTCCCGCCGTCACGAGCGGCCGTATCGTGGACATTGCCGTCGCCGACGCGGGCGTCAAGACGATCTATCTCGCGTCAGCGTCAGGCGGTCTGTGGAAGACCACGAACCGAGGAACGACGTGGGAGCCGGTCTTCGAGCGCGAGGGCAGCCTCTCGCTGGGCGACGTCGCCGTCGCGCCGTCCAACCCGAACATCGTCTGGGTGGGGACGGGCGAGGCCAACAACCAGCGCAGCTCGTCGTGGGGCGACGGCGTCTACAAGTCCGAGAACGGCGGCAAGACGTGGACGCACATGGGCCTGCGCGACAGCCAGCACGTGGGCCGCATCGTCATCCATCCGGACGATCCGGACACGGTCTACGTCGCGGCGGTCGGGCCGCTGTGGGGTCCCGGCAAGGAACGCGGGATCTACATGACGGTGGACGGCGGGAAGACCTGGCAGAACAAGGAGTTCATCAGCCAGAACACGGGCTTCGTGGACCTTGCGATGGATCCGAGGGACTCGAATGTGCTGTACGCGGCCGCGTACCAGCGCGAGCGGCGCGCGTACAGCTTCCTCGGCGGCGGACCGGAGAGCGGCATCTATAAGTCGACCGACGGGGGCGAGTCGTGGACCGAGCTGACGAACGGTCTGCCCGAGGGCGACATGGGCCGCATCGGCCTCGACATCTGCCGCGCGCAGCCCGCGACGCTCTACGCGACCGTGCAGGCGCGCGACGGTGGCGTGTTCCGCTCCGACGACTACGGCGCGAGCTGGACCAAGACCAACGGCCTCAACCAGACGCCGTGGTACTACAGCCAGATTCGCTGCGATCCGCGCAACCCGGAGCGCGTCTACACGCTCGGCACGCGGGCGGCGGTGTCGGACGATGGCGGGAAGAACTTCCGGATGGACGCGGCCAACTCGCCGCACGTCGATCACCACGCGCTCTGGATCGATCCCGAGGACTCGGATCACCTGCTGCTCGGCAACGACGGCGGCTTCTACATGTCGCACGACCGCGGGAAGACGTGGGACTTCTTCTCGATGCCTCTCTCGCAGTTCTACGCGATCAACGTGGATCTGCGCGAGCCGTTCTACTACGTCTACGGCGGCACGCAGGACAACCGGAGCTGGGGCGGGCCGAGCGCCACGCGCAGCCGCTACGGCATCCTCAATACCGACTGGTACCAGACGCAGGGCGGCGATGGCTTCCAGGCCGCCATCGACCCGACCGACCCGAACATCGTCTACGCGGAATCGCAGAACGGCGGCCTCGTGCGCTACGACGTGCGGACAGGCGAGCGGAAGTCGATCCGGCCGCAGCCGGCGCCCGGTGAGCGGGGATACCGCTACAACTGGAGCGCGCCGATCCTCATCTCGCCGCACGACGGGAAGGTCGTCTACTTCGCGGCGAACTTCCTCTTCAAGACGAGCGACCGCGGCGACAGTTGGGTCAAGGTGAGCGCCGACCTCACCCGCCAGCTCGATCGCAACGAGCTGCCGATGATGGGGAAGCAGTGGGGCCGCGACGCGATCTCGCGCCACGAAGGCACCGCGCTCTACGGCAACATCACCACGGTCGACGAGTCGCCGCTCAAGAAAGGGCTGCTGTACGTCGGCACCGATGACGGGCTGATTCAGGTGTCGCGCGACGGCGGGACGGCGTGGACGAGGATTGAAAAGTTTCCGGGCGTGCCCGATCAGACCTACGTGAGCCGCGTGATCGCGTCACGCCATCAGGAAGGCACGCTCTACGCGACGTTCGACGGGCACCGGAGCAACGACTTCAAGCCGTACGTGCTGAAGAGCGTCGACTACGGCGCGACGTGGATGTCGATCGCGGCGAACCTGCCGTCGTTCGGCTCGGCGTACGTGATCCGCGAGCACCAGCGCAACGCGAACCTCGTCTTCGTCGGCACCGAGTTCGGCGTGTTCTTCTCCATTGATGGAGGGAAGAACTGGACTCGACTCAAGAACAACTTGCCGACGGTCGCGGTGCACGATCTGGTGATCCACCCGCGCGAGAACGATCTCGTGCTCGGTACGCACGGGCGCGGCATCTGGATCCTCGACGACCTCACGCCGCTCGAGCACCTGACGCCGGTGGTGCTCGGAAGTGCTGCGCACCTGTTCCCGGCGCGACCCGCCATGCAGTTCAATCCGAGCGATCCCGGCTACAGCGACCTGGCCGAGCGGTTCTTCCAGGCGCCGAACCCGCCGTTCGGGATCACCCTGACGTACTCCTTCGCCAAGGACGTGCCGCGCGAGCGTCAGGTGACGCTCGAGATCCTCGGCAAGGACGGAAAGCCGCTGCGCACGCTGGAGGTCGATCGCAAGGCCGGCTTCCATCGCGTCACGTGGGACCTGCGGATGGATCCGCCGTTGACGGTCCAGCCGCCCGCGGGAGGCCCGGGCGGCGGAGGTGGCGGCCCGTTCGGCGGCGCCCCGCGCGGGCCGTTCGTGCTGCCGGGGCAGTACACCGCAGTGCTGACCGAGAAGGAGAAGGACGGCAAGGCGACGGCGCATCGCACCGACCTGACGGTGAAGCCCGATCCGCTCATCCCGATGACCGACGAGGAACGTCAGACGCTTCATCAGGAACGGATGAAGGCGTACGGCCTGCAGACGCGCGTCAGCGCCGCGGTGCGGTCGGCCGAACAGATCAAGAGCCAGGTCGAGGAGGCGCGCAAGGCGATTGCGACCGCGACGGGGGCCGACGCGGTCGCGAAGGACGCCGAGGCGCTCGACCAGGAGATCGACGACATCCTGACCAAGGTCCGCGCCCCGCGCGGCGGCGGCTTCTTCGGCGGCGATGATGACGGGCCGACCGTGCAATCGGTGCAGCAGCGCGTGAGCGCCGTGGCAGGGCAGATCAACGGTGTGACGTCCACGCCAACCGCGTATCAGCGCGAGACGCTCGCGAGCGCGGCGGCCGACTTCGAGAGGCAACTCCCGCGCCTGAACGACATCGTCGCGACGAGGCTGCCGGCGCTGATGAAGGCGATGGACCAGGCGGGGATTGCGTGGTCGATGGGACGGGTAATTAAGTGAAGAGAGAAGTAACGAGTAACGAGTAACGAATAAGTAACGAGTAGGGACGAGGAACGAGGAACGAGGGACGAGTAGTAACGCGTAGGGGCCGAGCTTGCCTGCCCTGAGCAGCGTCGAAGGGCTCGGCCCGACTCAGAGCCCGGACACGCGTCGCTTCGCGACTCGGCGCGCTCGGTGGGGGAAAGCACCTGCGGCGCCGTCTCTCCGCTCCGCACTTCTTCTCAGGGGGCGGCGCTCGGAGAAGAGGAGGATCCCATGCCGGAGATCGATCTGGGCTTGGTCGTCGTTCTGCTCCTGATTCTCGGCGCGGAGTTCGTCAACGGTTGGACCGACGCACCGAACGCCATCGCGACCGTCGTGTCCACGCGGTCGCTGAAGCCCATGCAGGCCGTCGTGATGGCGTCGATCCTCAACTTGCTCGGCGTGCTCTCGGGCACGGCCGTGGCCGCCACCATCGGCAAGGACATCGTTGATGCGTCGGTCATCGATCTGACGACCGTGGGCGGGGCCATGGTGGGCATCATCGTGTGGTCGTCGCTCGCCGCGCGATGGGGCATCCCGACGAGCGAGAGCCACGCGCTCGTCGCGGGTTTGGCCGGAGCTGGGTTCGCAACCGCCGGGCCGGAGTCACTGGTCGCCACAGGCTGGGTCAAGGTGGGCACCGGGCTGATCTTTTCCACGCTGCTGGGCTTTGGTGGCGGCTTCCTGATCATGGCCCTGGTGTACCGGATCTTTCGCCACGCCGTTCCGGGCCGCGTGCGCGGGCTGTTTCGCGGGCTCCAGATCCTGTCGTCTTCGTTCATGGCGTTCAGTCACGGCTCGAACGACGGCCAGAAGTTCATGGGCGCCTTCACGCTCGCCCTCGTGCTCGCCGGCGTGCTCCCCGAATTCGCCGTTCCGTTCTGGGTGATGCTGCTGTGCGCGGGCGTGATGGCGTTGGGGACCGTTACTGGCGGGTGGCGCATCATGCGGACGCTCGGGTCGAAGATCACGAAGCTCGAGACGCATCAGGGCTTCGCCGCCGAGACGGCCGCTGCCTGCACGATCGAGCTGGCGACGCGCCTCGGCATCCCTTTGAGCACCACGCACACGATTTCGACCGCCATCATGGGCGTGGGCTCCACGCGCAGGGTGTCGGCGGTTCACTGGGGCGTCACGGCCGAAATCGTGACGGCATGGGTCCTGACGTTTCCCGTCTGTGCCGGGATCAGCTGGCTCGTGGTGGCGACGATTCGAGCTCTGTCCTAGTCAAATCTGCTAGAATCCCAGCGGCTTGAGAGGGGGTTTTCAGTGCGATTCCGACTCATCCCGCGCGAAGAGCGCTTCTACGACGACTTCGAGGCCCTGGCCGCCGAGACCTGCAAGGGCGCCAGGATGCTCGAGGCGATGCTCGCCCCGGACCGTCCGATCTGGGACAAGGCCGAGGAGATCAAGGAAATCGAGCACAAGTGCGACTTCCTGACGCACGAGATCTACCACCGGCTGAACCGGACGTTCGTCACCCCGATGGATCGCGAGGACATCTACGCGCTCGCGCGCAGCCTGGACGACGTGATGGACGCCATCGATGCGAGCGCCATGGTCATCAACCTGTACCAGATCGACAGGGTCAAGTCGAGCGCGCGCGATCTGGCCCGCATCATTTCGGAGTCGACCGACCAGGTGCTGCATGCGTTGCGCGCGCTCGAGAAGCGCGACGGCGTGCTCGCCTGCTCCATCGAGATCAACCGCCTCGAGAACGAGGCCGACCGCATGTATCAGGGGGCGTTGCGCGCCCTGTTCGAGGAGGAGAAAGATCCCATCACGATCATGAAATGGAAGGAGATCTTCGACTACCTGGAAGCCGCGACCGACCGGTGCGAAGACGCCGCCAACGTCCTCGAGGGCGTCGTCGTCAAGCACGCGTGAGGCGGCATGGATCTCGCCCTGCTCACCGTCATCGCGATCGTCTTCGTCGCGCCTCAATTCTTCAGTTGTCAGTCCCCCGGCAGCGTCACCGTGAACACCGCGCCGCCTTCCGGCCGGTTCGCCGCCTGGACCGTGCCGCCGTGCAGGCCCACGAGGTTCTTCACGATCGACAGCCCGAGACCCGTGC
>CAYHSN010000154.1:0-7566 GCA_964359235.1 uncultured Vicinamibacterales bacterium
CCAGGACAGCATCGCTCTCGAAACGGCGGTGGGTTTTGACGCATCAAGGCTAGTCTTCGTGTCTTCGTGCCTTCGTGGCCGGTCCTTGTCTCCTCGTGTCTTCCTCGCTCAGTTCTCCGTCGAATGCAACCCTCCGGTTCCCGCGCGGAAATCGACATTCGTCCGATCGGGATCTCCCGGAAGCGGCTGCGTGCAGTTCCAGGCGCACGCGCCGCAGTGAATGCACTTCTCTCGATCGAACACCGGGACGTCGTCCTCGCCCGGCGTGATGGCCTGGCCCGAGCACACCTCGATGCACAGCTTCACGCGGCACTCGCGGCAGAGCGCGGGGTCGAGGAAGATGACGTGGTCGGCGTAGCCGGGCGGCGCGTGGGCCTTGCCGCCGACGAGCAACGCGTCCTGGTGCGACATCAACAGATCGCCGTCGTACGGAATCCGCGGCCAACCGGCGCGATCCATCAGCGTGTCGTGGAGACCCGCTCCGGCGATCACGCATTCGCGGCGGATGTGCCCGATCTCCTCAGGCGTGAGTCGGCCCGCGAAGTACTCCTCGATCGAGCGCAGGCGCTCGTAGGGACGTGTTGGCGCGCGGCCGAGTGAGACGTGGCCGTTCGACAGACCCGCGAGGGCCATGCCGAGAAGTCCCGTCACGAACCCCCGCTGAAAACCATACCGCGCGCGCTCGGCGACGCGGCCTTCCGATTCGACCCAGCTCGCGCGCCGCCGCGCGACGTACGCGCGCTCGAGGTGCTCCCTGGTGAACGGCGCGCCGGTCGTCAGCAGCTCCAGCACGCCCTCCGCCAGCATCACGCCCGTCGTCCACGCCTCGTCCACGCCGGAGCCGGTCAGCACGTTCGTGCTGCCGGAGCCTTCGCCGATGCGGGCGTACCCGTCGCCGGCAAGATACGGCTCACCGTGTCTGCCCGATTCCTGCAGCGACTTCGCGCCCCACGATCGCAGGCGTCCGCCCTCGAGGTGTCGCCACACGTACGGGTGCAGCATCCAATGCTGCAAGTACCGATAGGCCGTGCGCACGGGGCTGTCGAACCACGACGGCACGAAAATGCCGAGCGACGCCGTGCGCTCGGCGTTCACGTAGAGAAACCCGAAGATCTCGGGCTCGGGATAGCCGAACGTGTGAATGACCGTGCCGGGCTCGAGCGCCGCGTGCTCGGCGAGATCCACGACCATCTTCATGCCGATCGCCCAGTCGCGCCGCGCGCGGCCGTCGGGCATGCCGAAGCACTCGTCGATCTGCCGTCCGACGATCCCGACAGGCCCGTCACCGACGACGGTGAGCGCGGCGCGGACGTCCATGCCGGGTGTGTAACCGGCGCCTGGCTCGCCGTTCTTCGTCACGCCCTGATCGATGAGCCGCACGCCGGCGACGCGGGGCTTTTCGATGATGGCCGACGCGGCCGGCGTGCCGGGCCACACCTGCACGGCGCCGGTCGCCATGAGCTGGGCGCCAACCCACTGCGTGAACTGTCCGAGCGACAGGATCAGGCCTTCGTCCTTGCGCAGGAAGCCGGGAATCCACGGCAGCTCGAGGCCGTCGCGATCGAAGGGCAGGACGGCGCCGAGCGCGCGAACGGCGCGATCGGCCACACGCAGCGTACGCGACCGCCGGCTCGCGCCGATCGGATCGAGCAGGTACACGACCTTCTCGCGCCGCACCGGCGAGGCGAGCGGGATCTGTGACGGGTCGAGATCAGGGAACGACGCGCGGATGCCGCGGGCGCGCGTCACGACGCCCGAGACGCCGACGGCGATGTCGTCGGCGCGCTCGAAGCAGACGATCTGCGGCGCGAGGCCGGGCGCGACGCGGCTCGCGATCGGGGGCGCGCCGTCGCCCGGCGCGAGACCGCGGGCCAGCGTGGTGAGAAAGCCTCCCATCGCCGGCCCGAAGCCGACGCAGGCGATGTCCACCTCCATCGAAGGGCGAGTGTTGGTCACGGTAAGAGCGGGCCGGCTGAAGGCGGCCCCCACGCAAACGCGGGCCGGCTAAAGCCGGCCCCTACAGAAGGCGCCCCGACACGCGAGTTGTCCGGCGTCAGACTGGATAGCCGAGCGCCTCGGGAATCATCACCTTCGTCAGCGCCTCGGCGGCGCGGTCCTTCGCCAGACGCGCGCCGGTGAGGCAGCCGTCCATCTTCAGGCGCATGCGCAGGAACGGCTCGACGCCTGCGACGGACGCGCACGGGCCGGCTTTCGACGCGTGCGTGCCGTCGCGCTCGATGACGTCGGCGTAGGCGCGCGCGGTCCCCGCGATGCCCGGCATGATTTCCTCGAACGCCTCCAGCTCGTCGGCCTGGAAACACGACCCGCAGCCTGCCGCATCCCACGCCGGATGGCGGCGGTAGCCGAACACCAGCTCCGCCGAGACGCGCCCCACTTCACCGGCGGCGCGCGCGGCCTGCACGTGGCAGAGATCGGTGAAGAAGTGCAGGAGACCGGGCAGCGCCTCGGCGATCGCCGGGTCGGCCGATCCCGTCTTCGCCAGCTCGAGCACGTCGAGAATCTGGTAACGCGACGCGAGCAGCCAGCACAGCGCGTCGGCCAGCGGGAACGTCACGCCCTGACGCGCGCCCTGGAAGAGCCTCGTACCGTCGGCGTCGGTGGCCTGCTGCAGGTGCCGCAGCGTCCACAGCCACATCTGCATCGCGGAGGCGATCGTGCACGCGCCGGTGCCCGGATGCGCCGAGGCGATGCGGCGCATCTCGTCGACCCACTGGCGGAACTCGGCGAGGAAGACCTCGTTCGTCATCGTGATCGAGAGCTGCCGGCGCTGCACCGCCTCGGGCCCTTCGTAGGTGGCCTCGAGTTGCGCGTCCATCCACTTGTGGAAGAGGAATCCGGGGCAGTCCTCGGTGATGCCGTACCCGCCCATCAGGCTCACGGCCTCTCGCATCATCGTCGCGCCATAGCCGGTGTTCCACAGCTTCACGGCAGGGCAGAGCACGTTGGCGACGGCGTCCAGGCGCGCGAACTGCACCATGTCATCCTGCTCGAGTGCGGCGAAGCGATCGGCGTTGCGAAGCTCGGGCGGCTTTGCCGCGAGCTTCACGTACTCGATCGCGTCCTTGTTGATCTCGACAAACGCCTTCATCTGCGCACGCCCCGTCAGGCCGCGCTCCGCGAAGTACGCGTCCTTCGTCCGCTCGAGCGGATCCAGGTCGTCGAAGAGCCGCGCCGCCGCGAAGCCGAGCGACGCGCTCGCTTCACCCGTCGCCCAGATGTCGACGAGGCGGTGCAGCACGTCCTCGCGCTGCTGCAGGCCAAGCGCGTAACGCACCGACCCCGGGCTCACGGTCTCGCCGCCGCGGAAACGGCCGCGGTGGTAGCGGACGATCGGCTCGATCGCCGAGAGCAGCTTCGCCGTCGTCATGAGGCCAACCGTGACGCGCGTGCGCCGGAAGACCGCCTCGATGACCTCGCTGTGGCTGTAATTCGGAACGATGACGCCGTCCTTGATCGTGTAGCCGCCGATGATGCGATCGGCCGGCACGCGCAGGCTGAAGGCCGGATCGCGCGTCGACGAGAGCTGGTGCACGAGCTTGCGCGTCGGCACGCCGCGATCGAAGGTGCCGGGGTCGGTCTCCTCGAGGATGACCATGCAACTGCCCTTGATGCGGTCGTCACCCGAGTCGACGGCGGCGGTCACGAAGTTGGCGAACGCCATGTTCGTGATGAAGCGGCCGCGCTTGTCGATCTGGAGCACGGGCGGCCGGCCATCATCCCATTCCGCGATGCGCGCTTTGCCGCTGAGCAGGCCCGTCTCGACGCCGACGTAGGGGATGGGTTCGGTCAGGCAGAACGCGCCGCGCCAGTGCGCGCGGTGTTCACCCGGCGCGGGCGGAATCGCGCGGCTCATGTAGGTGGCGCGTTGCTCGGGCGTGCCGCGCTCGTGGATGGGCGCGAGGGCGAGCACCTGCGCGAGGCTCGACGTCGCGGCGCCGGCGTCCACCCACGCCAGCTCGAAGGCGACCAGCGCGAGCGCGAGGTTCTTCGGTCCCGCCATGAACCCGCCGTGCTCGGGATCCACGAACATGGCGGTCAGGCCGCCTTCGTCGAACGCGCGGAGCAGCCCCGCCTTCGCGCCGGTCCACTCGTGCGTGTTGCGCGCGCCCTCGGCGACCAGCCGCGCCACGGGCCCGCGCGCGATCCCCCGCGCCGCCTGCACCATCATCTGCAGGTCGTAGCGCTCGCCGAAGCGCCACATGATCTGACGCACGCGGTCATCGGGCAGCGTTCGGATGGTCTCGGTCTGTGAGACGGTCTGCAGCGTGCGCATAGGAAGGCTCCGGCGGACGCGTAGCAAGCGCCGAGCCAAGACAACGGGTAACGGGTAACGAGGAACGAGGAACGAGGAACGAGGAATGAGGAACGAGGAATGAGGAACGAGGAATGAGACGGACGTAGCGCGCGACTTCAGTCGCGCCCGTAGTGAGGAGTAACGAGCAACGAGGACCGCGTAGGGGCCGAGCTTGCCTGCCCTGAGCGGAGCCGAAGGGCCTGCCCTGAGCGGAGCCGAAGGGCCTGCCCTGAGCGGCATCGAAGGGCTCGGCCCGGATTGCGTAGGCCGACCCTTCAGGGTCGGCGTGATGCACGTCATGCCGAAATCTCGGCGGAGGCGGCGCGGAGACGGGTGACGAAAATCCGGCACTGGGAAGGCCCGGAGGGCACGGAAAGTCGAACCACGGAGTCCGCGGAGGACTCGGAGGAATCGACCACGGACATCACAGGGTCACGGAGAACATCAAGGTGAAGTCTCCGTAATACAAACCCGCAAGATCTTGTTTTTCTGACAAGAAGTTCCTGGAGTCGGTCCGAGCGCTGAGCGGGTTTGTATTACTAGAAGCGGCGGGCCCGTGGGCCCGCCGCCTAGCGCGGGTGAGCCCTCAGTTTGGTTGCGGCTCAGCCGCGCTGTGTGCTCCGCGTTCTCCGTGGTCCCTCTCTCCGCGATCTCCGTGGTGGAGATCTTCCGCTCATCGCCGCATCGCTGGCTGAAGCCGGTCGTCGATGAGCGCCAGGTACGACTCTTCTTCCTGCGCGAAGTGCAGGCCGAGCGTCGCGTGCAGGCCGTAGAGCACGCGCCGCAGTTCGCGCACGTCGTCGGCGCCGGGCGCCTCGTCCGGCGCCAGCTCTTCCAGCAGCCGGCCGAAGATCCGCGCCAGGTGCGCGATTTCCTGGTGCGCGCGGCTCATCGTCGCGGTGGGGTCGTGCCCGCCGATCAGGCCGGCGACGACGGGGTAGACCCGCGCGTCCTCTTCGCGGTTGTGGGGGAGGAGCTCATCGACGAGGAAGCGGCGGATGCGATCCAGCTCGACGCGCGCTGCGACGGGCTCGAGCTCGTCGAGGCGATCGGCGACCTGACGGATGCGGCGCACCTCGGGCAGCATCTTCCGGTGCTCGTCGCGGAACTGCTGGCTGACCTGCACCGCGCCGGCGTCGCCGCGCCGGCTGCCTCGGCTGTCGCCGAGCGCGCGCAGCGCGTTGAGCATGACGGCGATGTCGATGGCCTCCTGGACGAGCGCGCCCGCGACCGGCGCGAGCAGCCCCGCGGCTGCGAACACCATCCCCGCGCCCGACATCGCCATGCCCGCGACGATGCTCTGGATGGCGATGCCTCGGGAGCGCCGGGCGATCCGGATGCCCTCGGTGAGCCGATCGAGGCGATCGACGACGAGGACGATGTCCGCGGCGTCGGAGGAGGCCGTCGCGCCGCGCGCGCCCATCGCGACGCCGACATCGGCGGCGGCCAGCGCGGGGGCGTCGTTGATGCCGTCGCCCACCATCACCGTCACCCCGTCCGCTTTCGTCATCCTGACCGCGTCGACCTTCTCCTCAGGCGATCGCTCGGCCAGCACGCGATCGACGCCCAGTGCGGCGCCGACGGTTTCGGCGAGGTCCACGTGATCGCCGGTGAGCATCGTGATGTGTGCGAAGCCGGCCGACCTGAGGGTGCGCAGCGTGAGCGGGGCGTCCGGGCGCACCGGGTCTTCGAGGATGAGCGCGCCGGCGGGCCGCCCGTCGATCGCGACAAACACCGCCGCCGACCCTTCGAGCAGCGTGCGCCGCCGGATGCGGCGCACCTGCGCGGGCTTCGCGCTGCCGGTCATCACCCAGTCGGCTTTCCCCATCCGCACGGCGGTGCCATTCACGCGCCCTTCGATCCCCGAGCCGAGGTTTTCGACCACATCGGACGGAAACGTGAGCGGCAGCCGGCGCTCGCGCGCGGCGCGGACGATCGGCACGGCGATGACGTGCGTGGACGCCTGATCGAGCGAGGCGGCGAACCGCAGCACGTCGTCCGGGTTCGCGCCGTCGAAGGTCTCGATGTCGGTGACGATCGGCGAGCCGGCGGTGATGGTGCCGGTCTTGTCGAGCACGAGCTCGGTGGCGCGGGCGAGCGTCTCGAGCGCGCCGCCGCCCTTGATGAGGATGCCGTGTCGCGCGGCGCGCGAGATGCCCGCGACAATCGCGACCGGCGCCGCGAGGATGAGCGGGCAGGGCGTGGCGACGACGAGCACGGCGAGCGCGCGCACGGGATCGCCGGACCAGAGCCAGGCGATCGCGGCCACGCCGAGCGTGATCGGAAGAAAGAGCAGCGCGTAGCGATCGGCGAGGCGTTCGAGCGGCGCCTTCGCCGCCTGCGCCTCCTGCACGAGCCGGACGATGCCCGCGTAGGTGCTGTCGGCGGCGGTCGCGAGCGCGCGCATCGTGAACGGCGCCGACGCCGCGTTCACGGCGCCGCTCGTCACGCGATCGTGCTCGGGCCGCTCCTGCGGAATCGCTTCGCCGGTCAGCGCCGATTCGTCCAGCACGGCCGTGGCGCCGACGATCGCGCCGTCGACCGGGACCACTTCGCCCGATTTGACGACCAGCAGATCGCCGGGGCGGACGTCGTTGATGTCGGCGGTGACGAGCTGATCGCCGAGGTAGCGGTGGACCACGCGGGGGGCGCGCTCGACGAGCGCCGCCAGCTCGCGCCGCGCGCGCGCGCCGGCGTACGTCTCGAGCGCTTGTCCGCCCGAGAGCATGAGCGCGATGACCGCGCCCGGCAGGTATTGCCCGAGCAGGAGCGCGCCGCCCATCGCGAGAAGCGCGATGAGATCGACGCCGGCGTTGCCGCGCGCAAGGTCGCGGATGGTCGCGAGCGTGAGCGGAACGAGCGCGATCGCCGTCGTCGCCGCCCAGGCGGCGGACGCCAGATCCGACCGGCCGGCGAGCGCCGCCGCCGTCCCGGCCGCCAGACCGGTGAGGGTGGCGGCGAGGATCCGGCGAGTCGTGACACCCGCGCGATCGTTCACGAGCAGAGTATAGACCCGGCCACGAAGGCACGAAGACACGAAGTAAGGGGCCCGGCCGGAGTATGATCAGCCACCCCGCGGGGCTGGGGGCGATGTGAGCCAGCTCTCAGCTATCAGCTCCCAGCTCCCAGTTCTCAGTTTTCGGCGCCAGCGCTGAATGATTCACAAGCTGAGGTGTGAAATCGGCATGACCGTCCTGCGGCCCGGCCTCCGGGCCTTCCTCGTCTACACCGCGGCGGCCCTCGTCCTCACG
>CAYHSN010000155.1:0-7556 GCA_964359235.1 uncultured Vicinamibacterales bacterium
CGCACCGCGGTGTCTTTCGGGGCGGGCTTCGGCGCGGGCGCCGCGTCCTCCGGCGTCTCCTCGGCCTCGTGCGCGGCCGCCGTCATCACCATCATCGGGCCCTTGATGCCCTTCACGTCGCGGTAGCTCGCGACGAGCGTTCGGAACTCGCCGGTCTGCACGAAGTCCAGATCGATGCGGTGGTGGCGCGGGTACCCGCCCGCGCGGTCCTCGATCGCCAGCGCCCAGGCCTGGTGTTCCTCGTCGGATTGCACGGTCGCCGTGCGCAGCGGGCCGGCCAGCTCGGCGGCCAGCGCGTCGACGGCGGCCTTGTCTCCGAAGAACCACTTGTCGCGCGCCCCTCGATCGAGGAGCGCCAGGATCGCGTCGCGCGACGGGCCGCGGCGTTCCACGTGCTGCAGGTACTTGCGGAACGCGATCATCTTCTCGAGTTTGTGCTCGAGGTCGGCGCCCGAAAGCTCGACGTCGATGTCGAGCAGCTTCACGACGCGCGACGCCACGGCGCGCTTGATGAGGAAGCTCTCGAGCTCCCGCTCGTCCTTGATGAAGACCTCCGTGCGCCCGCGCTTCGCCCGGAAGAGCGGCGGCTGCGCGATGTACACGTAGCCGTTGTCGACGAGCGCCTTCATCTGCCGGTAGAAGAACGTGAGCAGCAGGGTGCGGATGTGCGAGCCGTCGACGTCCGCGTCGGTCATGATGATGACGCGGTGGTACCGCAGCTTCGCGATGTCGAAGTCCTCCTCACCGATGCCGCAGCCGAGGGCCGCGATCATCGTCCGGATCTCGTCGCTCCCGATCATCCTGTCGAAGCGGGCCTTTTCGACGTTCAGGATCTTGCCCTTGATGGGCAGGATGGCCTGGAAGCGCCGATCGCGGCCCTGCTTCGCGGAGCCGCCAGCCGACTCGCCCTCGACGATGTACAGCTCGCTCTCGGCCGGGTCGCGCTCCTGGCAATCGGCGAGCTTGCCTGGCAGCGAGCCGCTGTCGAGCGCGCCTTTGCGGCGCACCAGATCCCGCGCGCGGCGCGCCGCCTCCCGCGCCCGCGCGGCGTCGACCGCCTTGCCGATGATTCTCTTCGCCGTCGGCGGCGTCTCTTCGAGGTACGCGCCCAGCCGGTCGTTCACGATGGCCTCGACGATGCCCTTGACCTCGGTGTTGCCGAGCTTGGTCTTGGTCTGGCCCTCGAACTGCGGCCGCGGGATTTTCACGCTGATGACCCCGGTCAGGCCTTCGCGGATGTCGTCCCCGCTGATGCCTTCCTCGAGGGCCTTCGTCAGGTTGTGCTTCGCTGCGTAGAAGTTGACCGTGCGGGTGAGCGCCGCGCGGAACCCCGACAGGTGCGTACCGCCCTCGTGCGTGTTGATGTTGTTCGCGAAGGTGTACAGCGTCTCGGAGTAGCCGTCGTTCCACTGCAGCGCGATCTCGACATCGACGCCGTCCCGGTCGCCGTGCATGAAGATCGGCTTCTCGTTGACGACCACTTTGTTCTTGTTCAGGAAGTTGACGAACGAGACGATGCCGCCCGCGTACAGGAATCTGTGGCTCTTGCCGTCACGCTCGTCGTCGAGCGTGACGACGACGCCGGCGTTCAGAAACGCGAGCTCGCGCAGGCGCTGCGCCAGCGTGTCGAAGCTGAAGACCACGTTTTCGAAGATCTCGGCGTCGGGCTTGAAGGTGACCTTCGTCCCGCGCTTTTTCGTCGTGCCGGTGGCGACCAGCTCGCTCGTCGGCTTGCCGCGTTCGTACGTCTGCTGGTAGACCTGCCCGTTCCGCCAGATCTCGAGCTCCACCGTCTCCGACAGCGCGTTCACCACCGACACGCCGACGCCGTGGAGGCCGCCCGACACCTTGTAGCTGTCGTTGTCGAACTTGCCGCCCGCGTGCAGGACGGTCATGACGACCTCGGCCGCGGTCTTGCCGCTGGCGTGCATGTCGACCGGAATTCCGCGCCCGTCGTCGATCACGGTGACCGAGTTGTCGATATGGATGGTGACGTTGACCTGCGTGCAGAAGCCGACCATCGCTTCGTCGACCGAGTTGTCGACGACTTCATAGACGAGGTGGTGCAGGCCGGACGCGCCCGTCGAGCCGATGTACATCGCGGGCCGCTTGCGGACCGCCTCGAGGCCCTCGAGCACCTTGATCTTGTCGGCGCCGTACTGGTCGGACGCCTCGTCGCCGTGGCCGTTCTGGCCGGACGCCGGGGTTGCGAGCTTCTGCTGTTCGAGGTCTGACATGTCGTCGATTCGTTCGTCTGGTCCAGGGGGAAGGAGCGCCGGCGGCCGCGGGCGACGCTAGATTCGCATCGGCATGATCACGTAGGTGTAGTCGTACCCCTCCGCGGCGATCGGCTTCATCACGGCCTGGCTCATCTCGTCCTTGAACTCGAGCGTCACGCCTTCGGTCTCCACGACGCCGAGGAAGTCGAGGACGTACTGGGCGTTGAAGCAGATCTGGGTCGGCGCCGCCGAGTAGTCGACGAGCAACTCTTCGCGCGCTTCGCCGAACTCGGGGCTGCTCGACACGATCTCAACCTTGCCCTTCTCGGCCTGAAACCGCACGGCGCGCGAGCGCTCGTTCGACAGCAGCGCGACACGCTTGACGGCGTTCGTCAGCCGATCGCGGTCGAAATCGATGTGCTTGTCGTTCCCCTTGGGAATCACGCGCTCGAAAGCCGGAAACTGGCCGTCGATCATGCGCGAGATGAGCATGCGCCCGCCGATCTCGAAGAAGAGGTGGTTCTCGCCGCGCGAGAACGCGACCTCGCCGTCCGTCTCGGCGAGCAGCCGGCCGAGCTCCATCAGCGTCTTGCGCGGCAGGATGATCTTCGTCTCTTCGTCCTCACCCATCGATGTTCTCGTCTTCTCGTTCTTCACCGACACGAGCGCGAGCCGGTGGCCGTCGGTCGCCACGAGGCTCATCGCGTCACTCTTCATCACAAACAGCGCGCCGTTGAGGAAATACCGCGTGTCCTCTCCGGTGATCGCAAACTGTGTCTTGTTCACCATCTGCCGCAGGACGCTGCCCGGCAACATCACCGGGCTGGAGCCGCCCGTCACCGGCAGCGTCGGGAAGTCCTCACGCGGCAATGTCTGGAGGCGCGAGTCGAATCGATCGGCCGCGATCTTCACCGCGTTCGCGGCCTCTTCAATCCGGACGTCGGTTTCCGGCAACGCTTTGACGATCTCGTAGAACTTCTTCGCGGGAATCGTGACCGAGCCGGCCTTCGAGACAGAGGCCGAACAGCGGCTGCGCAGACCGACCTCGAGATCGGTCGCGAGCAGCCTCACTTCCTCGCCCTCCGCTTCGACGAGCACATTGGCAAGGACCGGGATCGTGTTCTTCCGCTCGACGATGCCCTGGAACAGTTGCAGTTCGCGCAGAAGGTCGCTCTTGCGGACAACGAGTTCCATGTCGATGATGCCTCGCGAGTCTATGCCGCCAGTGGCGCCCCGAAGATCCTCTTAAAGAGTCTTGAGGGAGAGATATTGAAAGACCACGAAAGTATAACAAATAAGAAGGGCTGTGGAAAAGACAAAAGGTGACTTTTAACCCTTTTTTTTCAATGGGTTACTGTGTGGACGCGGGCGCAGGATCCGCGGGCGAAAAACCAGCGCCCGCCGGCGGCGTTCGGAGGGTCCGGATGAGCGGATGGTTTTATCCGCAGACATGTGGAATTCGCTCTGTGGAAACACCAAGGAACGGCCGCCATGGGATCCCATACACCTCGCGGCAATAGCCGCTGGGAGCAGCGCTCGCGCCTTCTTGGTCGCTTACCTGAATGACGCCATCAGGTTGTTGATGAGATTGTCGAATTCGCCGTCGTGCTGCCGCATCTCCTCGACCTTTCGAACCGAGTGGATGACCGTCGAGTGATGCTTCCCGCCAAAGCTCCTGCCGATCTGCGGGAGCGAGGCGTTCGTCAGTTTCTTACAGAGATACATCGCGATCTGGCGCGGCGCCACGACCGACTTCGCGTTGTTACGGGATTTCAGATCGGCGAACTTCAACTGGTAGTAGTCCGACACGAACTTCTGAATGATTTCGATTGTGATCGCCCTCTCGTCGTGATCCAGGATGTTCTTCAGGACATCCTGCGCGAGCGGCAGGGAGATCTCGCGGCCGGTCAGCGACGCGTAGGCGATCAGCCGGATGAGCGATCCTTCGAGCTCGCGGACGTTCGACTTGATCTTGGCGGCGATGTAAAGTGCCACGTTGTCCGGCAGCGGCACGCCTTCAGTCTCCGCTTTCCGCTTGAGAATCGCGACTTTCGTCTCGAGATCCGGCGACTGAATGTCCGCGATCAGGCCCCATTCGAAGCGGGATCGCAGCCGTTCCTCGAGTTGCGGAATCGCGTGCGGCGGGCAGTCGGAACTGATGACGATCTGTTTCTGCGCGTCGTACAGCGCGTTGAACGTATGGAAGAACTCGGTCTGCGTACCTTCCTTCCCCGCCAGGAACTGGATGTCGTCGACGAGCAGCACGTCCACGCTCCGATACCGCTCACGAAAATCCAGAATGCGGTCGTAGCGCAGCGCGTTGATCATCTCGTTCATGAACCGTTCCGACGAGATGTAGGTCAGCGTGAGGTTGCGCTGGAACTGCAGCACGTAATGCCCGATCGCGTGCATCAAGTGCGTCTTACCCAGACCCACGCCGCCGTAGATGAAGAGCGGGTTGTACGAGCGTGACGGCGCCTCCGCGACCGCGCGGCACGCGGCGTCGGCGAACTGGTTGGACGGCCCGACGATGAACATGTCGAAGGTGTAGCGGGGATTGAGGCCCGCCAGCTCGGTCGAGGGCGCTTCGCGCGGCTCCGGCGGCGGCGCCACGCTCCCGCTGGGCGCGGCGACCGTTGTCGCGGTCCCTTCATCGGTCACAAACTCGAGTGTCGTGCCGCGGCGACCGGCATCGCCGAGCGCCTCGGTGATCACGCCCGAGTAGTGTTTCGCGAGCCAGTCGCGGAACAGCGTGTTCGGCACGCGCACGCGCAGGATCTCGGCGGTTTCATCCACGTAGCTGGTGGGCTTGAACCAGGTGTAGTACGAGTGCCGATTGATTCTTGTCTCGATGCGGGCCAGGACCTGGTCCCAGAGGTTCGTGGTGCTCATGGGCGAAAAAGCGGCCTTTCCGGGACTTTCGCCTCGGAAACCCCGCGTCATTACGGGGCCGCGTGGACCCCTCCCGCGTCAGAACCCAGTCAGGACGGCTATTCGACGGTTTCGCCTCGAGCCGAACGGCCTTTTTTGCGGTCGTTCCTTCCGGCAGGGGCGTGAAAACCGGGGAATTTCCACAAAATTTTCCACAGTTGTGGAAAACTTGTTGCAGGAGCGCGACTGTAGCACAGCGAGAGTCCACAGACAATCAGCTTGACCCGGGCAAAGCGTTGACACCGCCGATTCGCGTCCGCTAGGATGGTGGTTTCTTCACGCTCACCACGGGCACAACCAGAAACGAGCGAGACCAATGAAACGGACCTTCCAGCCAAACCGGCGCCGGCGCCGCCGAACCCATGGGTTTCTCGTCCGCATGAGCACCAAGAACGGCCGGCACGTGCTGAAACGGCGTCGGGCCAAGGGGCGCAAGCGCCTGGCCGTATCCTAGGCTACCTGCAAAGGCCGCCCGGCCCGCCGGGAGGACCCGTGAACACCAGCTCAGTCAAGACAGATGAGCGCCTGCGACCCTCGGAGCGGCTCAAACGCCAGTCCGAGTTCCGGGCGGTTTTCGACCACGGCCGGCGCGCAAACGGCCGGTTCATGACCGTAATTGCGCGGCCGAACCAGCTCCCGACGGCCAGGCTGGGCGTCGTCGCCTCAAAGAAGCTCGGCGGTGCAGTCCAGCGAAATCGGGCCAAGCGGCTCTTACGCGACCTTTTCCGGCGGAACAAGCGGGCGTCTGGTGCGATCGGCTTCGACATCGTCGTCATTCCGCGCCGCGAACTGCTTGAGGCCGCCTTTACCGCTCTTGAAGCCGACTATCAGGCCACACTTCGCCGTCGAAGCCGCTGAATCGCCCGCGGGCCGTACGGCGGACAGAGGCCGCCCAGGTTTCGCCGCGAGGGTGGTTCTTCGTGTGATTATAACCTATAAAGTCCTTATATCACCGTTATTTACGGGCTCATGCCGGTTTCTACCCTCCTGCTCTGACTATGCGGCAGAAGCCGTGCGGCGGTACGGGGCCGTTCGTGGGATTCGCCTGGCGATAGCCCGGCTCTCGAGGTGCCATCCGCTCTGCGCGGCGGGGTACGACCCCGTGCCGGATCTGGACTCATAACCCAATGGAAAAAAGGGTCTTACTGGCTGTCTTCCTCTCGTTCCTGGTGCTGTTCGTCTACCAGCTCCTGACCCCGGCCCCACGGCGACCCGGCGTTCCGACCCAGAACGCCACGAAGGCCGCTACCGCAGCCCAACCGCAACCTGCGGGGCCGGCCGGCGCGAAGTCCGAGACGGTTGAGTCGGCACCGGCGAGCAGCAAACCTGCTCCTGCCGCCCTGCTCGCGGACGCGTCGGACCGGGACATCGTGATGGACACCGACGCCGTGCATGCCCTGTTCAGCAACCGTGGCGGCGTGCTGAAGAGCTGGCGGCTGAAGAAGTATCTGGACGCGGCGGGGCAACCGCTCGAGCTCATCCCGGTCGATCTGACCGGCGAACACTTTCACCCCTTCTCCCTCGAACTGGAGGATCCCGCGTTGACGAAGCTCCTCGCGACGGCGCTCTTCAAGCCGAGCGCCGAGCGTGTCAAGGCGAACGGCCCGGCGGGCGACGCGACGCTGGTATTCGAATACCGCGACGCGGCCGGGCTGAGCGCTCGCAAGGAGTTTGTGTTCCGTGCGAAGGCGGAGCCGTACGTGATCCGCTTCTCGGCGGTCGTCGAGCGCGACGGACGCGCGCTGAATCCGAACGTGCTCTGGGGGCCGGCGATCGGGAGCGGCGCGAACACCACCGGCTCGAGCTACTACACGCCGCCGCGCGCGGTGTTCTTCGCCGACGGCAAGGTTTCGCGCGTCGCCGCGGACAAGCTGGCCGAGCAGCCCGTGCACCAGGGCACGCTGCCGTTTGCGGGCGTCGAGGATCACTATTTCCTCACGGCGGAGGTAGGCGGCGGAGCGGGCCTGAAGGTCTCCTACGCGCCGGTCACGATCGAGATGCCTGCCGAGCAAGGCGGACCGCGCCACCTCGTCTCGTACGCCGTGCAGTATCCGAGCGCGCCGGCGGGGGCGGCGTTCTTTCTTGGCCCGAAAGACTTCGACATTCTCCAGGCCGTCGACCGCGATCTGGTGCGCGCGATCGATTTCGGGATCTTCTCGTGGCTCGTCGTGCCGCTGCTGCGCGCGCTCAAGTGGGTCAACGGCTACGTCGGCAACTACGGCTGGTCGATCATCATCCTGACGGTGCTCATCAACGCCAGTGCGACAATGACAAACGTCAGAAAGAAGCCCTTGTTGTTTCGTCTTCTCATCGGACCTCGCGCCCCTTTCCGGCACCATTGATGAAGAACACCTGCGAATTGGCCAGCCTTTGCCTGAGCAGGTCGGCGAACCGCTGCTGCACGTA
>CAYHSN010000156.1:0-5855 GCA_964359235.1 uncultured Vicinamibacterales bacterium
GGACCTCTGGCAGGTGCACCTCGGGGAAGGGACGGACGAATACCGGAAGCCCGCCGAGTTCTTCCGCAGAACGTATCTCACCGAGAGCCTGAAGCGCCTGCTCGTCGGCGCGGCACAGCGGCTTTCGGGCCAGGCCGGCCTGCCTGCCGAAGGCTCGGCGCAGGCAGGCGACCCGGTGGTTCAGCTCCAGACCAACTTCGGCGGCGGCAAGACGCACTCGATGCTCGCCCTCTACCACATCTTCTCCGGCGCTGCTCCCGGCGAGCTCTCCGGCATTGACGCGGTGCTGAAAGAAGCCGGGGTCACGAAGCTGCCGCCCGTCAGGCGCGTCGTCCTGGTGGGCAACCGGATCTCGCCCGGCAATCCGGTGACGAAGCCCGACGGCTCGGTCGTGCACACGTTGTAGGGCGAGCTTGCGTGGCAGCTCGGTCACGCGGCCGGCGGCGTCAAAGAGGCGACGAAGGCCTTCAAGCGCGTGCGCGCAGACGACGAGAAGGCCACGAGCCCGGGTGACGCACTGCGCGAGCTCATGAACGAGTACGGACCCTGTCTCATTCTGATCGATGAGTGAGTGGCCTACGCGCGACAACTCCACGATCAGGGCGACCTGCCGGCCGGCAGCTTCGAGACGCATTTCACCTTCGCCCAGGCCCTGACCGAGTCGGCGAAGCTCGCGAAGCAGTGCCTGCTCGTCATCAGCCTGCCCGCCTCGGATACGACCGGCTCGCCGCACGCCGTGGCAGACGATGTCGAGGTGGGCGGCGAGCGGGGACGGGCCGCCCTGAACCGGCTGCGCAACGTCGTCGGGCGCGTGGAGGCCTCGTGGCGTCCGGCGACCGCGGAAGAGGGCTTCGAGATCGTGCGGCGGAGGCTGTTCGAACCGTTCGTCGATCGCGCGCAGTTCGTGGCGCGGGATACGGTCGCCCGTGAGTTCTACGATTTCTACCGTACGCAGCACCAGGAGTTCCCGCCAGAGTGCCGCGACTCTGACTACGAAACGCGGCTCAAGGCTGCCTACCCGATCCACCCCGAGGTCTTCGACCGGCTCTACACCGACTGGTCCACGCTGGTGAAGTTCCAGCGCACGCGTGGCGTGCTGCGCCTGATGGCCGCCGTGATCCACAGCCTGTGGGAGAAGGGCGACAAGAACCCGCTGATCCTGCCTGCCAACATCACGATCGACGATCCGCGCGTGCAGTTCGAGCTGACTCGCTACCTCTCCGACAACTGGGTGCCGGTGATCGAGAAGGACGTGGACGGGCCGAATGCCCTGCCGCTCCGCCTCGATGCCGAGGTGCCGAACCTTGGCAAGTTCGCCGCATGCCGCCGCGTCGCGCGGACGATCTATCTGGGGTCGGCGCCGACCGTCACCGCGGCCCATCGCGGAATCGAGGACCGGCGGGTGAAGCTCGGCTGCGTCATGCCGGGCGAATCGCCCGCAATCTTCGGTGATGCCCTCCGGCGGCTCGCCACGGCGGCGACCTATCTCTATCAGGACGGCCCGCGCTACTGGTACTCGACCCAGCCGACGGTGACTAAACTGGCCGAGGACCGGGCGGAACAGTTCCGGCGGGACCTCGATGCCGTGGCGAAGGAACTGGACCGGCGCATCCGCGAGGACGTGACCGAGGACAAGCGGGAGAAGACGAGCAGGAAAGGTGACTTCAGCCGGGTGCATCTACTGCCCCAATCTGGTCAGGAGGTTCCTGACGACACGGATGCCCGGCTCGTGGTGCTTGGGATCGACCATCCGTACACCAAGGACCCGGGAAACGCTGCCGAGTCCGCCGCGAAGGCCATCTTCGAGAGCCGGGGGACTGCGCCGCGACTGTTTCGTAACACGCTCGTCTTCCTCGCCGTCGACCAGGCGCGGTTGCAGGATCTGGACGAGGCCGCGCGCCGCTATCTTGCGTGGGAATCGATCCTGAGCGAGAAGGTCACGCTCGACCTTTCACCGCACCAGGTGAAACAAGCCGAGGCCCAGCAGGTATCCGCCGACGGTACCGTAACGGCTAGGTTGCCGGAGGCGTACCAATGGCTCCTCGTGCCGGTGCAGGCCTCGCCGCACGCGCCGGTGGAGTGGCAGGCGTTCCGACTCTCCGGGTCGGATCCGCTCGCCGAGCGCGCGAGCAAGAAGCTCCGCAAAGACGAGCTGCTCGTGACTGCGCTGGCCGGCACGCGCCTGAAGATGGAGCTGGATCGCGTGCCGCTGTGGCGTGGCGATCACGTCGCCATCAGGCAACTCGCCGAGGACTTCGCACGGTATCTCTACCTGCCGCGGCTTGTGAAGAGCGCGGTCTTGCGCGACGCGGTTGTGAATGGCCTGGCGTTGCTGACGTGGGAACTGGACTCTTTTGCTTACGCAGACAGCTATGACGAGGCGACGGGTCGATACCGCGGACTTCGGGGCGGGCAGCGCGTCGCGATCACCGAAGGCGATGCTGGCCTGCTCGTCAAGACAGAGGCAGCGCGGAGGCAGTTGGACGCCGAGGCGCCTCCGCCGACAGCACCGCCGGTTCTGGGTCAGGGAGTTGGAGTGCCGGGCACGGGCGCTGCTGCCGGGGTTGCCGGCGGCGATACCCCTGCGACCGCTGCGGCGCCAAGTCCACGCCGGTTTCACGGGAGCGTCGAGTTGAACCCGGCGCGCGTCGGTCGCGATGCGGGACGCATCGCCGACGAAGTCATCGCGCACCTGGTGGGGCTTGTGGGCTCGGACGTGAAGGTCACGCTTGAGATCGAAGCCGAAATCCCGTCAGGCGCGCCGGATCACGTCGTGCGCACCGTCACCGAGAACAGCCGGACGCTGAAGTTCACCACTCACGGGTTCGAGGTTGAGTAGGGCTGGCCTGCGCTACATCGACTCCGCTTTGGCCCTCGGCTCGGCCGGGGCCCCGGCCGCCGCGGGCGGGGCCGAGACGAGGGCCGCCAGTTGCGCGGCGACGATGCTGGTCGCTGCTCGCACCGCATCGTCCCGCTCGCCCTGGTTCTTCACCTCGACCGCCATCACGCCCATGCAGCCCGACACCGTGAGGAGCGGCGCGATGATCGCGCCGTGCTGTCCGGCCTCGCTCGCGACCACCTGCAGGCGGCCCGACCGGAAGGCCGCGGCCGTCGCGTTGTCGCTGTCGCGGCGCACGGCGCCGAGCCGACTCAGGGCCTGCGGCGGGTAGCCGTGTGAGACCGACGGCAGCAGCTCCGCGCCGGCCGGATCGGCCACCCAGACGACGATGCCGCTGGCGTCGAGGATGCGAGCGGCGCGGGCGAGCAGCGACGGGAGGTCCTGCGTCTGTGTGATCCGGGCGAGGTCCGTACAGAGATCGGCGGTGGCGCCGAGATCGAGCCGGCGGGCCTGCGACTTCGATTCGGGGCGGACGCTCGATCCTGCCAGCCCCGCGTCAATGGCGGCCCCGAGGGAATCGTCCGTGTCCGTGCGAGGAATCGCGGGTGTGTCGGCGGCGCCGGCCGATGCAGACGGCGCGGCCGTGGTCTCGCGCGCGCCCGCTGGCAGCAGGAGCAGAGTCACGACCAGGGTGAGGAGAAGCGCCCCCGCGAGGACGTAGGCTTCATTGCGCCTCTGTGCGCCGAGGCTCGCCGTGAGCGCGGCGTCCTGGGCCTGGCGCGCGTTCTCGAGGTGGGCGGCCGTCGCGCGCAGCATTTCGAGGCCGTCGGCGAAGATCAGGTCCGAGGCGAAGAGCGTCTGGTTGAGGGCCAGTTGCTCGCGCGCCCGCCGGTCGACCTGCGTGAAATCCTTCAACGTGGAGCCGGCCGACTCGAGCGCGGCTCGCGCCTCGTCCACCGTGACGTCTTCGCGCAGTCCGTCGAGGGCCGTCTGCACGGCCTGCAGGCTCGAGGTGACACGCGCGGTCCAGAAATCGGCGCTCTGACCGACGGCGACGTAGGCCTGCTGCGAGGCCCGGAGCTCGGCGAGCGCGAGCGCGGCGCGGGCGGCCTCGCCGGCGACGACGTCTCTGGCCGCGCGGTCGCGGACGATCCGGGTCTCGAAGGTCCACACGCCGTAGACGGCGCCGCCGAGCGCGGCGATGAAGAGCACGAAGAGCGTCAGGCGCAGACCGCGTCGTTTCATCTGAGCCTCCACGATCGGAACATTTGAACGCTACTATAGCGCAAGCGCAGACCAGGATGAGCGTCGCGATCATCATCAATCCCGTCGCCGGATCGTCCTCGCATCTGCCGGCCGCGCGGAAGGCCGAGCTGGCCAGAGGCGTCCTCGACGCGGAAGAGGCGTGCGGCGAGGTGCTCGTCGCCGAGCGGCCGGGTCACGCGCGCGAGCTGGCCGCCGGGGCCGTCGCGCGCGGCGCGACACTCGTCGTCGCATGGGGCGGCGACGGCACGGTGAACGAGGTCGGGTCGGCGCTTGCCTTCGGCGAGGCGTCACTCGGGATCGTCCCCACCGGATCGGGCAACGGTCTGGCGCGCGAGCTTCGCCTCAGCCCGCGCCCGGAGGTGGCGATGCGAGCTGCCCTTCACGGGCGCGATCGTCCGATGGACGTCGGCGAGCTGGCGGGCCGCCTCTTCTTCAACATCGGCGGGCTCGGCTTCGACGCGCACGTGGCTCGGCGCTTCAACACGCTTCCGCCCGGGCGCCGCGGCGCGTGGCCGTACGTGACGATCACGCTCGGCGAGGTGTGGTCCTATCGGCCGGCGCGCTACCGCGTGTCGCTCGACGGGGAGGTGCACGAAGGGGAGTTCTTCACGATCGTGCTGGCCAACTCCTGCCAGTTCGGCAATCGGATGCGCGTGGCGCCCGAGGCGCGGATCGACGATGGGTGGCTGAACGCGCTGCTGGTGGATCACCGGCCGGTCTCGGCCCAGTTCTGGCGCGCGCGCCACCTATTGATGAATCCCATGCGCGCCGAGGGGGTTCTGCGCAGACCGGTCCGTGAGGCCGTGATCGAGGGACCGTCAGAGATTCCGTGTCAGGTCGATGGCGAGTCGTTCACGGCGGGACCGAGGATCGAGGCGAGGGTGCACCCGGCTGCGATCAGGCTCCGAGTCCCCTGAGTGCGCCGCCAGGAATTGCAGGATTTCAGGATTTCATTCTGCAATCTTTCGATTCCGCGCTGTCAGTACGTCGGCAGATAATTCTGCAGGAACCTCGCGATCGCGGTGAGCTGATCCGTGAAGATCAGGACGCCGATCGCGATCAGCAGGATGCCCGAGACGATCTCGATGGTGTGGAAGTGGCGCCGGAGGCGCGCCGAGGCGGCGAAGAACCGGTTGACCGCGACCGAGGTCAGGATAAAGGGAATGCCGAGGCCCGCCGAGTAGACCGCCAAGAGCTTCACCCCTTCCAGCACGCTGTCCTGCCGGCCCGCGACGACCAGGATCCCGCCGAGAATCGGGCCGATGCAGGGCGTCCAGCCGAAGGCGAACGCGATGCCGACCAGCAGCGCGCCCACGAGGCTCGTGGGCTTCTGCCTGGTCTGCACGCGCTTTTCCATCTCGAGCCAGCGGATCCGGAAGACGCCGGCGGTGTGCAGGCCGAGGACGATGATGATCACGCCCGCGATCTTGCCGAGGATTGGCAGGCGCCTGCCGAGGAAGTCGCCGAGCGCGCTCGCCGACGCGCCGAGCGCGATGAACACGAGCGAGAAGCCGAGCACGAAGGCGATCGAGGCGACGAGCACCTGGCGCCGCGCGGCCGCGGCGCGGCCGGCGCTGACCTCGCGCATCTCTTCGAGCGACAGGCCCGAGATGAACGACACGTAGCCCGGGATGAGCGGACGCACGCAGGGCGAGATGAACGAAAGAAAACCCGCGACGAAGGCGGCGACGTACGACACGTTCTCCATCGGCCTCTCAGACACGACGGGGCGATCGAATTCGATCGCCCC